>CAXNNN010000006.1:0-22163 GCA_964203095.1 Verrucomicrobiaceae bacterium
GCGTGGCGTGCTGGCACCCAGCAAGCGGGCTGCAGCCACGTAGTCGCGCTCCTTCTCCTTGTAGGTAGCGGTGCGCAGATAGGTCGTCGTGCCCATCCAGCCAAACAACGCGAGCACCAGCACCAAGACGGAGAGCGTCGGGCTGATGAGCGAGCTGATGATCATCACCACGAACAAGAAAGGTAGCACCGACCAGATCTCGATCAGACGTTGGCCAATCAAATCGACCCAGCCGCCGAAGTAACCAATCGTGCCGCCAACGAGCACGCCCGTGGCAAACACGACCACCACAAACAGGACCGCTGCAATCAAGGCCTGCTGCAAGCCGCCATAAAGCATCGCCAGCACATCAGTGCCTGTCGTGTTCGTGCCGAGGAAGTGCTTCTGCGACAGCGACGGCGGCGCAGGCGGATAGACGAGCCGTTGCCATTCCGGGCTGGCTTGTGATCCCAAGGTGGCAGCCCTGCCATTCGTGAAGTCCTTGTAGCTCACCTGCTTGCCCTTCGCGAACACGCCCTGTTCGATCGGCTCGCCCTTCTCATCCCAGCCACGGAAATCACCATGCTTCAAGCCATCGCGGAACTGAAACTCCTGCCGCTTCTGCTTCGGGTCCGAGGCAAACACCGTGTAGGCCGAGCCGTTGAATGGGTTGTCATTACGCAGCAGTTTCCCATTCACCAGATCGAGCTTTTCAATGATCTCCGGCGTGTCGAGCGCCGGATCATAGGGCACCAGCGGCATCAGCACCCAGTCGCCCTGGCCAGCCGCGCGGCTGTCCGCTTGCAGCTTGCGATAGTCCGTTTCGGCATCAGTGGCCTGGCCATAAGTTTTGCCAGGAATGACATCGCGGACGAAGGGGAAACTCCACTGCCCCTGGTGGTTCACCATCAGCGCGCGCTTGCCCACCAACAGCGTGTCGAGTGACGCAACGCCTGCGAGCCCCAGTATGATCAGGAAGGAAACGTAGCCGCGCCGGATCTGGCGGAAGCGCTGAAGCTTCTTCAGCGTTAGCGGCGAGATGTTCCAATCGCGCTCGCCCTTCAGCAGCCAGCGCACTCCGAGTGCCAGCATGAGCAGGATAAGGATGTATCCCAGCACGCTGCCGCCTAGGAAAGGCAGCTTCAGCACAGGCACATGCAGCGCCACCAGCCGCTGCCCAAGGGAAAGCAGTGAGTAAATGATGAGCACGATGCCTGTGGTGCGCGGGGTCATAGATCAGTTGAAACGCACGCGTGGATCGGTCAGCGCGACAAGGTAATCGGACAAGATGTTGCCCAGCATGATGAGCACCACGTCCAGCGTGAGGATGCCCATGACCAGCGGGTAATCGCGGTCGGTGATGCTCTGGATCGTCAGCAAGCCGAAGCCGTCGATGTTGAAGATGCGCTCGATCAGCAACGATCCCGCGACGAACACCGTCGTGATGCTACCCAGCGTGGTGACGATGGGGATCAAGGAATTGCGCAGCGCATGGCCAAGCACTGCGTGCTTGTAGCTGGAGCCTTTGGCAATCGCCGTGCGCACGTAGTCGGCGGCCAGATTGTCCATCAGGTTGTTCTTCATCAGCATCGTCAGGAAGGCGAAGCTGCCGACCATGTAACAGGCCAGCGGCAAGATGGCGTGATGCAGGACGTCCCACACCTTGCCGAAGAAACCCAGCGAGTCAAAATTCTCGCTGGTGAAGCCTTCCGTGGGGAACCAGCCAAGTCTGGCTGCGAGATACACCACCAGCAAACTGCCCAGCAAGAAACCGGGGATCGAGTAACCCACAAAGATCAGCACCGAGGTGGCATTGTCGATCGCAGTGCGGTGCTTGATCGCCTTGATGATGCCCAGCGGCACGCAGACGATGTAGGCGACAAAGAAGGTCAGCAGCCCGTAGAAAAGCGACACCGGCATCTTCGAAAGCATCATGTCCAGCACGCGCAAATTGTAGCTGGTGGACAGGCCGAAGTTGCCCTGGAGCAGACCATTAAAGGTGGAGTGAAACACCGCCACGCGCTGCTTCTCCGGCTCCACACGTGCGGTGAAGTGGGCGAGCACCTCCGCGTCCGCTCCGCTCAGCGTGCCATCGCGCTTCAACGTCGCCTGCGTCACCTTGTAGGCATTGTTGGGCGTCCACTGCTCGCGCGGCAGCAGCAGCTTCAGCGCGATCTGCGCCGCATCCTTGCCCTCCTCAAACTTGATCAACTGCTTCGCTTCCTCACGCGGCCAGACGCCCAGCCAGGTAAAGTAGGCAGGCAGGAAAGACTTATCGAAGCCGTAGTAGGCGGCCATCTCCTCCCTCTGCTCATCGCTCAGAGCCGCGCCTGCATTCTTGCCACCACTGCTGCGCTCATTCATCAGCGCCGACTGCATGGCTTTTTCCAGCGGCCCGCCCGGCACGACACGGGTAATGCCAAACACGACCATCGTCGCCCCGATCAGCGTCGGGAGGATAAGCAGAAAGCGTCGGATGAAGTAATCGCGCATGAGGTCGTGAGCTGGAAATCAACGATAGAACGCCACCACGCTCAAGGACTTGTGCAGAATTCGGTCCAGAGGGTCAAAGGCGCGGGTCCTGTCCATACGTGCCGCCGGTCTCTTCGGATGGTAGTTTTGGCTGGGAGCGACCCGGCTGATCCTCGGCGAACCAGCGATTACGTTGGAAGCTGAAAGTCTCCGGTGCAGTGCTGCTGCCGATGTTGAGGTCCACCTGCACCTGCTCGCGGCGGAAGACGATGCGGTTGTCCTTGATCGTCACGTTCCGGCACGGCGCGAAGCGCTCACCCGTGGTCTCTTGCAGGATGCGGAAGATCCATTTCTCGGGGAAGAGGATCGTGTTCCGCTCGAACACCGCGCCATCGACACCGACAAAAGCAGCGGCGCACTGGCTGCCTTCGATAAGGCAATCTTGAATGGTGATGGCCTTGGCTTCATGGCCTGCATCGGGCGGACGGAAATAATCGAGACCGGTGGAGCCGCCGACATTCAGCGGGCGGGAGCCTGCGTTTTTGAACTGGCACTTCGTCACTGTCACATGGCTGGTGCCGCCTTTGAGCTGAATCGCCGCGCTGGCGCTGAAGCCTGGTTTGCCTTCGAAGACACAGCCGGTGATGATCGCGTGGTGACAGCCCACGAAGTCGATTCCCTGCCCGCCCCAGCCTACGACGTTGCAGCGATCGATCTCCAGCCCCGTCAAGCCGCTGCATTTGATGCCATCGTGGTTACCCGTGGGGCCGATGTCGCGGACTTCGATATTGAGCAAACGAATGCCTTTCACCGGCTGTGTGCGCTCGCCGCCATCGTCTAAGTTCAGACCGTTCGCTGTTTGTCCGCTGATGATCAGGTGGCGCAGGTTCAGCCCTTCGCAGCGCGAGAACTGCCAGCCCGTCTTCCCGCCAACGAAGCGCGGTGGCTGCGTGGAATCCATAGCCTCGACGGTCAGGCCGGTGATGCCCCGCACCGAATGGCCGCCCGGATACTCGCCGGGCGCGATCTTCAAGGTGTCGCCGTCTTTCAGCTTTTGCACGGCAGCTCTGAGGACCGCGGTGTCTCGCACGATGATGTCCGCCGCATGGGCGTGAGTCGAAAGCAAGGTCAGCAGAAAGAGGAAGCAGCGCATGGGGCGAAGAATACGCGGGCATGCAGGCCTTTTATGAGGGGAACTCGGAAGGGCGGCGTGATTTGTTCAAGACAACCAAAACTTTGCCGCTAGCTTGGGCGCATCTTTGCGCCAAGCCATGAGCGTGTTTGCTTTCCCTCCCCTTCTTGCCAGCGGTATCGAGTTCGGCTGGCGGCAGTCCACCACCGTGGGCCTCGTCATCTGCGCGGTGCTCTTCGTTATGTCCTGCATGAGCTGGGCGGTTATGTGCATGAAGCTGTATCTGATTCGCCGTGCGCGGGCGGTGAATGCGGAGTTTCTGCATGTCTTCCGGCACTCCGCGCATCCTCTGGCCATCTTCCAATCGGGCGAGCGTTTCGACTTCGCGCCGTTCTTTCACATTTACTATGGCGCTGCGCGCGAGCTGGCCTTTCACATGGTCGGTGTCGATCTGCCGGACAAGACCTTTGCCACGCGCTTGCAAGGGGCTGGGCGCATCATGCCCACGCAAATGGAGGCCGTGCAGGTGGCCATGGAACGCGCAGTGGCGGAGGCGGCGCTGAAGTTTGAGCAGCGCCTCGGGATCGTCGCGATGGCATTGAGCGGCGCGCCCTTCATCGGCTTGCTCGGCACAGTCTGGGGTGTGATGGACAGCTTCGCTGCGCTGGCGCAAACCGATGGCGCGGCGAGCATTCAAGCCATGGCACCGGGCGTGTGCGCCGCGCTGCTGACCACGGTCGTGGGCCTGCTGGTCGCCATCCCGAGCATGTTTGGCTACAATCTGCTCATCAACCGCATCCGCGACATGGTGGTGCGGCTGGACAATTTCGCCTCCGAGCTGTGCTCCACCTTTGACCGCCACTACGTCGATCACCGGGCGCGGCCTGATGAGCTGCCAAGCCTGGGTGCCCTGGGCACGCCGATTCCAGCCTCCTACACCAGCACCCCTGTGTCCCGCACCATGCCGCCACCCACTCGGCACATGGTGACCGAGGACTAACAACGCAGCCCCGATTGCCCGTTATGAAACGCTGGTCTCACCGCCATCAGCTCCGCCTCATCAACGAAATCAGTGTCACACCCCTGCTCGATGTAGTGCTGGTGCTGATGCTGGTCTTCATGCTGACGGCACCGCTGCTGAACGACGGCACCAAGGGTGCCCTGGTGCTGCCTTTGGCCAGCTCGCCAACCAAGCCACCGGCACCCAAAAGCGTGGCCACGCTGAGCATGGACAAGGACCAGACCGTGCGTCTGGAAGGAAAGCCCTTGGCCGTGGCGGACCTGGGCGCGGAACTCATCAACCTCGCACGCGCTCGACCCGAAACCGGCGTCCTGGTGCAGATGCATCGCGATCTGCCGGTGCAAGCGCTGGTCGAACTGATGGACAAGCTAAGGGCAGCTGGCATCAGCCGCACGGCGGTGGCGACGAGTGCGAAGACGGAGTGATTGGTGATGAGTATTTGGTCATTGGTTTTCACCTCATGAACTAGCCACTAAAAACTAACAACTCATCACGACTGCCGTCCCATGCACCGCACCACCCTCGAACCCTTCGGCCCCTTCGCCTTCTTGGTGGTGTTCGGCCATGCCTTGGTAGGGGTGGGCCTTTGGTGGTGGGTGACTCAACAGCCGACAGAGATGCAGGCTTCACCAGGAGCGGATTTGGTGTGGATGTCGCCGGAAGATTTTGCGGCTTCGGCACAGGGCAGCCCCGAGACGGCCACGGATCCGAATGAAAGCTTGCCCGCAGCCCCTGCGGAGGCCGACCTACCCAAGGCTGTCGCGGTCACACCTGAGCAAGCCTTGGCAATGATGGCGAAAGCGCCCAGCGCGGCGGAACAGCCACTATCACCGCCAAGCCCCAAGCCGGCGGTCAAGTCAGAGCCGCAGCCTGGCGCACCGCCCAAGGCTGAAACTACCGCACCCACTCCGACAAGGCCGCAGTCCGCCAACATCACCGTGACCCATGAGGACGCGTCGCCGGAGCTGAAGCCGCAGCCGGCGAGTTTGCTGGACCTCGCGGTGCTGGATGCCCAGGGCGTCGGCGCTGACGGCGCGGCCAAGGGGCTGCGGTTCGACGAGATCGACAGCGCCATCATTGACGGCTTCAAGAAAAACTGGCTACCGCCGGATGCGACGAGGCTGAGCCCCGACCAGCGGTTGGCGAAGCTTCAGGTCGCCATCAATAGGGACGGCCGCGTGGTCAGTTTCAAGGTCTTGCACAGCTCTGGCAGCGAGGCACTGGACAGCTCTGTGCAGAAAGCAGCCAACAAGCTGCACAAGATTGACCGCGCGCTGCCGCCGGGCTATCCGGGTGAACGTTACGAAGTGCAAATCCATTTTCATGTCGAGTAGCCACCTACCTTTCCTGCTCTGCATGGTCGCCAGCCTGACCATGACCACTGGGCCTGTGCACGGTGGGGGCTGGTGGGACAGGCTTTGGCAAGCGAAACCCACCGGGCCGAGCCGCACCAACCGTGACCTGGAAAATGCCCACACCGTGCAGATGACAGAGCTCACCGGCTCCACGGGTGCCTCGGCGGCGAAGGCGCTGACTGCACAACTGACCGCCTCAGGCGAGGTGCAAGTGCTGGACAAATCAGCGCGCTTCACACTCTCCGGCGATTCCGTGGGCGGTCGCCTGAACGTGAAGCTGCACGATCGCGCCGGGAAGCTGATCTTCGAGCGCACGTATGCCGCCCCTGGCCTGACCGACAATGTGAAGGCGCTGACCGATGATGTGCTGTTCGCGGTCACGGGGCGACAAGGCTTGGCCAGCAGCCAGATTGCCTTTGTGAGCGATGTCTCGGGCACCAAACAAATTTATGTCTGCGATGCCGATGGCGGCAATGTGCAGCAGGTCACGCGTCATCCGCATGGGGCCGTCTCGCCGGCTTTGAGCCCCGACTTTCTGGCCTTCACAGGCTACGGCACCGGCTTCCCGTGCGTGGTGCTGGTGGACATGGGCGCGGGCATGGAGCGGCAGGTGGCCAGCACGCCAGGGCAGAATAGCGGCGCAGCCTTTGCGCCAGATGGACGCAGCGTTGCACTGACCATGAGCTTCATCGGCAATCCTGAAATCTTCGTTCTCGACCTGCCCAGCAGCAACGCGGTGTGCGTGACCGAGAGCGTCGGCACGCCGTGCAGCCCGTCCTGGCACCCGGACGGCGAGAAAATCGTCTTCAGCTCGAACGAGGGCGATGGGCCTCAGCTCTTTTTGGTCGACATCGGCAGTGAAACCAGTGCCCAGCGTTGGCCCTGCGGCCATCGGTTTGCCACCGACCCCGAGTGGTCGCCGGATGGCAAGCAGATCGCCTTCACCACGCGCAGCGGCCCGGATTATGCCGTGGCGATCAAGTCGTATCCTGAAGGCCCGTCACGTATCGTTCAGAAAGGCGGCGCGCAGCACCCTTCCTTCAGCCCCGATGGCCGCAGCCTCGCCTACGTGCAGAATGGCCAGCTCTGGGTGCATGACCTGACCACGGACAAACGCCGCAGCGTGGTCAGCGGGCGCGGCACCATCTCGGAACCGCGCTGGATGCGGTAGTCGCGCTCTGGTTGCGGCTCCGCTCCTTCGTGCCAAAATTCTACGTCTCCGCCGTTCCTCGCGCGATGACGACCTTGCCGGTGCGGACGGTTTCGATGATCTCGAACTTGCTCAGCATGCGGACGGCGGCGTCGATTTTGTCGGTGTTGCCGTAGAGCATGACGATCAGGCTCTCTTCCTGCAGGTCCACGGCCTTGCCGGTGTAGTGCTCGACGATTTGCAGGATCTCGGTGCGGTCTTCGGCACCGGCCTTCAGCTTGACCAGGATCATTTCCTTCACGACGGAATCGCGGTCGCTGTGCTCGTGGCAATGCATCACGTCGATGAGCTTGTTCACTTGCAGGATGATCTGCTCAAGGCCAGCAGGGTCACCGCTGATACCGATGGTCATGCGGCTGAAGCGCGCGTCGCGACCCTGGCTGACGACAAGCGAGTCGATGTTGTATCCACGGCGGGAAAACACGGCGCAGATGCGGCCGAGCACGCCGGGCTTGTTGCTCACGAAGACCGAGAGCGTGTGGGTGTTGAGGATATCGGGCTTGGGAGCCGGTTTGATATCTACTGAGGGTGGTGGCTGACGATTGGACATGGTGGGAAAAGAGAAAAGAGACAAGTGGGGGAACGAGGCAGAGACTAATGAGTGAGTTTGGTGATCAACGCGTTGAGCATTCGTTCGATTTCGTTGCAGAGCGGAAGGATGCGTTGGAGATCGGTTTCGGTAGTGAAACCTAGCTGTTCGGCAAGATCGAGTTGAGTTCGAGCTTCGAAGAGAGAACCGCGGGCAATGTGGAGAAAACGAACGTAGTCACCTGTCGTGCCGCGACCACTGCCTTCGGCAATGTTCGATGGCCCGGACACAATGGAGCGTCGGAGTTGTTGGGTAAGACCAAAGCGTTCATTAGCGGGAAAGTTTTTGCTCAGCACATAAACTTGTTTCGCGAGGTCCATGGCCCTCTGCCAGACGATCAAATCACGATATCTCCTGATTTCACCCATGGCCGAATTCCACTTTTCTCATTTCTCTTATCCCTTTTCTCTCCCCGCCGCGGCTACGTGGAACCGGCGGGCTTTTCCATCTTATGCTTCGGCGCTTCGGTGATCATGTCTTCCAGCGCAGCACCGGCAGGGATCATCGGGAACACGTTTTCATACTTGATGCACTCGGCTTCGATCAGGCAAGGGCCATCGTTGTAGTCGAGCGCTTGCTGGAGGATGCGACCCACATCGGCGGGGCGGCTAATGTGGAAGCCCTTGATGCCATACGAGGCGGCGAGTTTCACGAAGTCGGGGTTGCCGACGAGATCGACGCCGCTTTCGCGGTTGTCGAAGAAGAGTTCCTGCCACTGGCGCACCATACCGAGGTAGCTGTTGTTCAAGACCATGATCTTGATTGGCAGCTTCAGGATCGCGGCGGTGGCGAGTTCAAACAACGTCATCTGGAAGCCACCGTCGCCGGAGATGCTGCACACGATCTTGTCTGGGCAGCCGAGCTGCGCGCCGATGGCGGCAGGGAATCCGAAGCCCATGGTGCCTGCGCCGCCGGAGCTGACCCAGTGATAGCTCGCGTCATTCTTGTAGAACTGCGCGGCCCACATCTGATGCTGGCCCACGTCGGTGGTGATGATGGCCTTGCCCTGGGTGAGCTGGTAGAACTCATCGATCACCTGCTGCATGCGCAGGCCGCCCTGCTTCTTATAGCCCAGGGGGAATTTCTTCTTATAGCCGTCAAGATGGGCGAGCCAGTCGTTGGTCTCGAGCTTCTCGATGTGTGGCAGCAGTTCCTTCAGCGCGGCCTTCGCGTCACCCACGATGGAGACGTCTGGGCGGATCATTTTGCCATGCTCGGCCCTGTCGAGGTCGATGTGGATGATCTTCGCATTCTTGCAGAACATGGAGGGTTTCCCGATGATCCGGTCATCGAAGCGGCTGCCGATATTGATCAGCACATCGCACTCACACACCGCCTTGTTGGCGTAGGCGGTGCCATGCATGCCCAACATGCCGAGCGCCAGCGGGTGCGTTTCAGGGAACACGCCCTTGCCGAGCAAGGTGCTGGTCACTGGGCAACCCAGGCGGGTGGCCAGTTCCATCAGTTCCTTGTCAGCACGGGCAATCATCGCGCCTTGACCAGCGAGGATCAGCGGACGCTTAGCGCCCATGATCAGCTTCACGGCTTCGTGAATCTTGGTCTTGTCGATGTTCAGCGCTTCTTCGGGGTGATAGCCAGGCAGGTCCATCGGCTCGTCCATGACGCCAGTGAAGGCACCCTGGCTGATGTCCTTCGGAATGTCGATCAGCACCGGACCTGGGCGACCTGTCGTGGCGATGTGATAGGCCTCGCGACCAATGCGCGGCAGGTCGTTGGTGTTCTTCACCAAATAATTGTGCTTCACAACCGGGGCCGTGATATTCCAGATGTCGGCTTCCTGGAAGGCGTCTTTGCCCAGCATCCAGGAAACAGTCTGGCCGCAGAGCACCACCATTGGCACGCTGTCCATCATGGCCGTCATCAGGCCGGTAATGGTATTGCCCGCTCCAGGGCCGGAGGTCACCAGTACGCAGGCCGGCTTGCCCGTGGCACGCGCATAGCCGTCGGCCATGTGCACTGCGCCCTGCTCATGGCGGACGAGGACGAACTTCATGTTCGTCTGGAGGGTTTCGAGGGCATCGAACAACGGCAGCGCAGCGCCGCCGGAGTAACCGAACACATACTCAATGCCGAGGGCATCAAGGGTCTTGATAAGCGCCTGAGCGCCGTCCATTTTTTCCGTTGCCATAAATTTGCGGATTGAAAATCACTGTTTGCGCAGTTAAAATCCCACTAAACGTGCGAATGACAAGGTAAAGTTTGGTGATTTTGAGCTAACTCAGGCGCGTTAGGCTTGCGCTCAGCTCAAAAACCACACTTTGCCGAGTCAATCTTGGGCGGCGCTAGCAGACGCTTGTCGAAAAGGCCGCACTCGGCGGCGGATTGTGGCCTCGGCTGATACTTTGCTTGCCAGCCCTGGCCAAAGAATGCTACCAAGACATGGTAGGCCCTTAAACTGAGCCTCCTCTTGCACCAGCACGTTCGATGGCATCGGAACCTGTGGATATTCTGATCAGTGCGCGGTCCGACCATGCTCTGGCGGGCCGGTGGCCATTGCGCCTGCGAACCATGGGCGTGACGGTCGCGGACTCAGGCGTGCTGACGGACTGCCGGGCGCTGCTGATATGCCTATCGCGCGCTGACGAGGACGAAGGCGGCCGCTTGAAACTCCTGCGCGAGGCACGGGCCATGCGAGTGCCTACCGTGATCGTACTCGCCGAGGCGTTGAATTTGTCACCCGAGGACCAGCCCCTGCTGGCAGGTATCCCGACGATTGCCGCGTATCGCCTCTCTGATCTGGAAGCTTGGAAGCAAATTTTGCAGGCCCTGCACGCTCAGCAGGCCATCCTGAGCGACCCCAATGAGAAGCCCCCGCTCCTGGATGCGGGCAACCAGTTTCGCCAGCTTCAGGAGTCGAGTCCCGAGTGGCGGACGGCGGCTCTCGCCACCATCGTCGTCGCTCTTGCCTGCCTGGGCTGGTGGGTATTTTTGAAGCGCGACCAGCAGGAACGCCTGCGCGATCAACTGGGCCACCCCCTGCTCCCCGCGCAGCCCCAGCCCACGCCGAAAGCGATCCCGATCACGCCCCCAAAGGTGCCAACCGGCGAGGCAACGTCGGCGACACCACCCGGCGTGCACACAGCGCGCGATGAGCAAGCGATCGCACTGGTTGAGGCATGCGTGCTAGCGGGCAATCGCGACGAGGGCTTCACCGCCGAAAAGATCGACGAGATCGCATCTGTTTTCAGCGATCCTTTACTGGTCGTGGGCAAGGGCGAGCAATCCGCTGCTGCTTTGAAGGCCAGCCTGACCGCTCGTCAGGCTGAATGGCCCACATGGCACGAGAAGGTAGTGTTCATCAAAGTCGATGACGCGCCCACGCCCAACGATGCCACCGTGGTCGTCGTTGTGCGCAGCAGCTTTGATGCGCACAACAGTGCTCGTAACACCCGCTCCAGTGGCTCGGCGGTAACCCGTTTCACGGTGGTCTTTGACGCAGAAAACAAGGCGCGTATCAGCCAGATCGATGCGGCATCGCTCCCCTGATCGGAGGAGAATGCGAGCCTGACAGGATTCGTGATGGCTTTTAGCAGCAGGGCAGGGCACAATGAATGGCCCTTCTAGGAAAAACCTATTTCGCTATGATCCGCATCGGACTCGTCCTCGTGTTGTGCCTCAGTGCACTCACTCACGCCGCCACACCAACCCTCACCACACTGGCGGATTTTTCAGATGCCAGTGCTCCCAACAAAGGCAAGACGCCTCGCGGGGCGTTGGTGCTAGCTGACGGATTGCTGTGGGGAGCCACGGAAACGGGCGGCACAACCCATGGCTCCATTTACCAGTTTAACCCTACCACTTTGTTGTTCACCGGTCTGGTCGAGTTCGCCAACGCGTCGAACGGCAAGGCTCCGACCTCTGGTTTGCTGCTGGCCAGCGACGGCACATTCTATGGGACCACCTCGGCTGGGGGTGCCGATGGCAAAGGCACCGTCTTCCAAATGTTGGCCAATGGAACTCTCAACACCGTTTACACCTTTCGCGAGGCGACCGATTCCAGCATAGGCTCGGCACCCAATGAGAGGCTCGTTGAAGGTGCGGATGGCTTCCTCTACGGCACCGCATCGGCGGGAGGGCTTAGCAGGAATGGTACAATTTTCAAAGTGGCCAGGACACCTGGCAGCACGCCCATCACATTGGTGGAGTTTACTGGCACGACGACGGGTGAAAGGCGTGGTGCCAAGCCTCTCGGCCTCACGCTCGGGAAGGATGGCTTGCTTTACGGCGTGACTGAGGCGGGTGGGGCATTCGGCAACAGTGGCACATTATTCAAAATGACCACAGCGGGCGTGATCACCACGCTAGGCGATTTCGGAGGCTCCTCCACCACTTCCACCGCCCCGAAGAACCCGCGCGCCCCCCTAGTGCAAGGGCGCGACGGCAACCTCTACGGCACTGCAACTGCTGGCGGCAAAAATGGGTTTGGCGGCATCTATAAAACAGCCCCGGGCTCCAGTTCCGCCACCTTGTTGATCAGCTTCACTGGCACCAGTGGTGCCGCCAAAGGTTCGGTCTGCGACACACCTCTGATTCAAGGCACCGATGGCCTTTTCTACGGTGTCACCCGCAAGGGCGGCGCTAGCGACCGTGGCACCCTTTTCAAGGTCAGCAGCGCCGGAGCGTTCACAACGCTGATCGAGTTCACCGGCAATGGCGCGATCAATCAAGGAAGCGACCCTCGCGGTGCCTTGGTCCAGGACAACGAAGGGAATTTCTATGGCACCACATCCGCCAGCGGCGCCAATGGTGCAGGCACGATCTACAAACTGAGCGGCGTGCTGCCGCCAAAGGCGATCGTGAGCACCGACGCTCCCACCAACATCCGGGGCACCGGTGCCATCTTCAATGGAACAGTAAACACCCAGGGCACAGCAGGCACTTTTTGGTTCGAATATGGGCCGACCTCCAACCCGAAGTACGGCAGCAAGGTGCCACTCACTGCGGGTGCGTTGACGGCCGGCAGCGTGGCTGTGCCCAGGAGCGCGGTGGTGACTGGCCTGCTGCCGGACACGGATTATCATTACCGCATCGTCGCCACCAATGGTGGTGGCACGGCGGAGGGCGGTGACTTCACATTCCGCACAGGTCCGCACCCGAAAATCCTGGATCAACCGGATGACCTGTTGGTCGGCATTGGCGACGCAGCCAGCTTTAACGTGCAATCCTCGGGCACGCTTTCGGGCACGCCCGTGACCTACGCCTGGCTGAAGAACAGTGCGGGGACAGCCCTCGGCACGCAGGCGACCTACACCATTCCGAAGGTCGCCCTCACCCACGGAGGCTCCTATGCCGTGCGGGTGACCAAGGCACCCGACACGGTGCTGTCGGATGCCGCCAAGCTAGGCGTGATCGGCGTGGCCAACACGACTGTCGCCGCCAATCAGGGTGCGACCATCACGCTGACACTTGCCAATGCAGCCCCCGTCGGGGCCCTGAGCTTCCAGTGGCGAAAGGACAGTGTGGATCTGGCCAACGATGCCCGGATCAGCGGTGCCACAACCGCCAAGCTGGTCATCCAACAAGCGACTGACGCGGATGACGGCGACTACGTGTGCGTGGTGACCATGGGGGCGCTGACACCCAAGAATAGCGGCACCTTCGCGGTCTCAGTCTTGATGCGGCCAGTGATCACCCCGCCGACGTTGGGACCGTGGACGACGAACGGCTTCCTGGTGGTGGGCCAGGAAGTGAATGCACCGGGAGCAACGAGTTACTTCGCCGCGAACTTGCCCGAGGGGATCGTCATCAACAAGACCACGGGCAAGCTCACGGGTCGTCCGATCAATGACGGCACTTACAACGTCATCTTCACCGCCAGCAATGCGGCGGGGACGAGCGCGCCACTGCCGGTGCCGGTCACCGTGTATGCGCCGGAGCTAGAGACGGTGGGCACCTTCCAGGGCCTGATCGCCCGCGCGGCCAGCAATGAACAACTCGGCGGCCGCGTCAGCCTCACGATCAGCAGCACTGGGGCAGTGACAGGCAGCATCACGCACCAAGGCCGCAGCTACAGCTTCCTCTCCAAGCTCAGCGACCTGCCCAACGCCACGCGCACCATTACCCCGACCGCCATCACCGGCACACCCTCCATCACGGCCAGCTTCACGCTCACCGAAGCCACGGGCGTGATCACGGGAACTGTCGGCCCGGTGAGCCAAGCAATCAGCGCCCCCGTGAACGGCAAACGCATTACACCGACCGCTTCGTTGACTCAAGGTCGCTACAACCTCGGCTTCAGCTCCACCTTGGCCGACAGCACCGATCCAGCCCTGCCCCAGGGCAGTGGTTTTGGCAGCCTGACCGTGGTGGCGAATGGCACCGCCACATGGGTTGGCCGCCTGGGTGATAACAACGTTAACGGCGTGGTTTTCACCGTCGTGAGTGGTCTCGCCAACGATGGCACCGTGCCTTTGCACCAATCACTCTATGCCCTGGGCAGTGGCTCGGCGCAGGGCTGGCTCGCCATCAGCGGCGCACAGATCATCACCGAACAAAGCTTCGACTGGCTGAAGCTCAACAAGCCCGGCAACAGCACCTCACGCAGCTACAAGACCGGCTTCGCCTTGCACAATCTGGAAGCCGATGGCGCGAAATATGTGAAGCCTGGCGTTGGGGTGAATGTCCTCGGCCTCAGCGGCAGCACTGACAATGCGGAACTCGAGTTCACCATGGGCGGCCTGCCGACCACGCTCACGCAGTTACTCAGCCTGCCAGCGACGAATCTGCCCGTCATCACGCTGCCCAGCGCTAACAGCGTGACGCTGAAACTCGACCTCACGCTAGGCACCTTCAGCGGCACTTTCACGATCCCCGATGCGGTGCCCGCGAACGTGCGCAAAGTGACCTTCCTCGGCGTGCTGCTGCCCCATGTGAACCAAGGCATCGGTCAATTCCAACTGCCTGAGCTTCCGAATCCCACGACTTCGGCCCTGCTGTCAGGGCGCGTGGTGCTCGGCGCGCCCTAGCAGCCAAGACGCGGCGGTTTGCAACCGCCACTCCCTAGGTTACTCCGCGCCATCCCGGCACCCTCTCGCGCCCACTAGCGCCACAATGGCGCTTAAAACGGACACGCCGCACGCCAACCATCGCCCGGCCATGCACGCTGGAAAGTCCATCCAATAAGGCTTCCAGCGTCTTCAGGGCTCGCTGGCACGCTCTGTGCCATTGTAAATGGTCAACCTTTCCCCTTTAATTTATGAGCAAAATCCTTGGCATTGACCTTGGCACCACCAATTCCTGCATGGCCGTCCTGGACGCTGGCAAACCGATGGTGCTGGAAAACTCCGAAGGCGCACGCACCACGCCTTCCGTCGTCGCATTCACCAAAAGCGGCGAACGTCTCGTGGGCCAAGCTGCCAAGCGTCAAGCTGTCACCAACCCAACGAACACCGTCTTCTCCGTGAAGCGTCTGATGGGTCGCAAGTTCGCAGAGCTGAGCGCAGTGGACAAAAACACACCTTACAAAGTGGTCGCCGCCGCCAATGGCGACGCGCATGTGCAGGTGGAAATCGGCGGCGAAACGAGGACCTACAGCCCGCAGGAAGTCAGCGCCATGATTTTGGCTAAGCTGAAAGCCGATGCTGAAGCCCGTCTCGGCGAAAAGATCACCGAGGCGGTCATCACGGTGCCTGCTTATTTCAATGACAGCCAGCGCAACGCTACGAAGGCGGCTGGCGAGATCGCAGGCCTGAACGTGCGCCGGATCATCAATGAGCCAACCGCCGCCGCCCTCGCTTACGGGTTGGACAGCAAGTCGGATGAAAAGGTCGCCGTGTATGACCTCGGCGGCGGCACCTTCGACATCTCCGTGCTAGAAATCGGCGACGGTGTGTTTGAAGTGCTCGCGACCGATGGCGATACGCACCTGGGCGGCGACGACTGGGACCGCAAGATCATCGACTGGATCATGAGCGAGTTCAAAACCGATAACGGCATTGACCTCAGCAAGCAGCCCGACGCGCTGCAACGCATCAAGGAAGAAGCTGAGAAGGCCAAGATCGCCCTCAGCTCCAGCCAGAGCTATGACTTGAACCTGCCCTTCATCACGGCCGACGCCTCTGGGCCGAAGCACATCATGAAGACCCTGAGCCGTGCGAAGATGGAGCAGATCTGCGATGATCTCTTCGAGCGCACGATGAAGCCGGTGAAGGATTGCTTTGCTGAAGCCAAGCTCAGCGCAGCTCAAGTCGACGAACTTGTCCTCGTCGGCGGCATGACTCGCATGCCGAAGGTCGTTGAGACGGCGAAGAAACTCGCAGGCAAGGACCCGCATCAGGGCGTGAATCCCGATGAAGTGGTGGCCATCGGTGCCTCCATCCAAGGCGGTGTGTTGAAAGGCGACGTCAAGGACGTACTCCTGCTCGACGTGACGCCGTTGACGCTGGCGATCGAGACGGCGGGCGGCATCGCCACGCCGATGATTCCACGCAACACCACCATTCCCAAGAAGCACAGCCAAGTTTTCTCCACCTACAGCGACAATCAGCCCGGCGTGGAAATCGTCGTGCTCCAGGGCGAGCGGCCCATGGCACGTGACAACAAGACCCTGGGCACCTTCAAGCTGGACGGCATTCCACCAGCTCCGCGCGGGATGCCACAGATCGAGGTCACCTTCGACATCGACGCCAACGGCATTCTCAACGTCTCAGCCAAGGAAAAGGTCAGCGGCAAGGAGCAGAAGATCAGCATCGCTGGCAGCTCCGGTCTGACCCAGGACGAGATTGAAAAAGCCAAGCGCGACGCAGAAGCCCACGCTGAAGAGGACAAACAGCGCAAGGAGCAGGTCGAAACCAAGAACAAAGCGGAAGGTCTCGTCCACGAGATCGAGAAGCAGATCAAGGAGATGGAAGGCAAGATTCCTGCCGAGCAGGTTGCCCCGCTCAACGACAAGGTCGCCAGCTTGAAGAAAGCGATCGAATCGGACGATTTTGAAGGCATGAAGAATGGCACCGAAGAGCTGGAGAAGCTCTTTGCCGCCGCCTACCAAGCCGCTGCCGCAGCGGGAGCTACCGCCTCCACCGATGATGGAGCGTCCAGCACCAGCAGCACCGCCTCTGAATCAAGCGCACCAAAAGGCAATGTGGTGGACGCCGAAGTGGTGGACGAAAAGAAGGCCTAATGACCCGAACCGACCCCCTGATGGCCAAGCCAAATCAAAACAAAAATATCTCCCGTGCGGAGACTTTCGGCGAAAACGGGAAGCTGAAGTCCGGCGGCTGGCTGGTGCGCTTCGTCCGTGCCGGCAAGAGCTACCAAGCCTACTTTGGCGACAGCAAGCACGGCGGCCAGCGCAAGGCCTTGCAGGCCGCACGCCTGCATCGGGATGAAATTGCTCCCAAGTATGCGCAGAAGGCCCCATCGACACGCGCGGTCAACCCTTCCGCTCGCAATTCATCCGGTGTGGTTGGCGTCCGCTGGCTCACCCGGCGGGTCAAAAAGGGCAAGAAGACCTATGAATTCATTTTCGCTACGGCGGAGTGGAACCCAGAGCCAGGCGTGCGCAAAACGGCCGCCTTCTCCGCTGCGAAGCATGGCGAAAAGAAAGCCTGGGAACTCGCCTGCGAAGCCCGCCGCAAAGGTATTTTGCAACTGAAGCGCTACCTGAAGCAGGCCGCCGCTGCCTGATTCTTGTCCCCGCCCACTCTCCGACTTTATGAACTGCCTGACCACATCATTGCCCTTCACCGGCTCGCCTTTGCTGGCGTGCGGGGTGGCCTTGATCTTGTCAGGCTGCGGCAAGCAAGCCGAGAATCCGCAGGCCGTCGAAACGCCCAAACCTGCGGAACTGAAGAAGATCGAATCCGACATGCTGGGTGCCCTTGATGCGCGCTCAGCCAGCGATAACGCCGACTTGGAGAATGTCGTTGAGGACTTCAAGCGCGAGCATCCCTTCGCCAACGCCGAGGAAATGATGAAGCTGCCCGCTTTCACTGAGAAGCTGGACGAAGTGCTGCGCGCCCTGGCGCAGGACCAGCGGCTGATGGATCAGGTGAACAAGCGCGTGCAGATGGCCGCCGACATCAAGGGTGTGCAAGGTGATGGCAGCAATCGCCACCTGGACCTGAAGGTTGATAACTACACCCCGGAACGCACGGACCGACTGCTGGGCGCAGTTCTCTCCGGCAAGCCCCAGGCGCTCGTCACATTCGTCACGAAGGAAATCGACGAGGCCAGTGTACAATTTTCCCTGTCTCCCGACCTGGAGCGTGCCTCTAACGGCATGACCATTCGGCGCGCTGATCCACCACCACCGCCGAAGCCCTAAATTTCCCTTCCGGCTCGCCGCCACGCTCCCCCAACCTGGGAAACATGACGGCAAGCCGGACGGGTTCTACAACACGAAACCAAACCACCAACCCACAAAGCACAAAGAATACCAATATGGCTACAACGATCACTCCTCTGGGCCGCCGCGTGCTTGTCAAGCGCTCCACTAGCGAAGAAAAAACAGCCGGTGGCATCTTCCTTCCCGATACGGCGAAGGAGAAGCCCCAGGAAGCTGAAGTCATCGCACTGGGCACTGGCAAGGACGACGAAGGCAAAAACGTCGCTGACCTCTTCACCGTGAAGAAGGGCGACAAAGTCCTCATCAGCAAATACGGCGGCACCGAAGTCAAGGTCGATGGCGAGGACCTCCTCATCATCAACGAGACCGACATCCTCGGCATTGTCGGTTAATTCATCACCACAAACCCACACATTCAGATAACGAGATTATGGCAAAGCAACTCTCCTTCGACGAAAACGCCCGCCAGGCCCTCCTGGTCGGCGTAAAAAAACTCGCCCGCGCGGTCAAGGCCACCCTTGGACCATCGGGCCGCAACGTCATCCTGGAAAAGAAGTTCGGTTCCCCTACGATCACCAAGGACGGTGTCACCGTGGCCAAGGAAATCGAACTCTCCGACCCGTATGAAAACATGGGTGCCCAGCTCATCAAGGAAGTGTCCTCACGCACCTCCGATGTTGCCGGCGACGGCACCACCACCGCGACCGTGCTCGCCGAGTCCATCTACAGTGAAGGCCTCCGCAACGTCACCGCCGGTGCCAACCCGACCTCGCTCCAGCGCGGCATCATGAAGGCCACTGAGGCCATCGTGGCCGAACTGAAGAAGATCGCGACTCCAGTCAAGGACAGCAAGGAAGTGGCCCAGGTCGCAACCGTGTCCGCCAACTGGGACGCCGAGATCGGCAACATCATCGCTGACGCGATGGACAAGGTCGGCAAGGAAGGCACGATCACCGTGGAAGAAGCCAAGTCCATTGAGACGACGCTCGACGTGGTGGAAGGCATGCAGTTCGACAAGGGCTACCTGTCCCCTTACTTCGTGACCAACGCCGAAACGATGGAGTGCAATCTTGAAAGCGCTTACATCCTCATCAACGAGAAGAAGGTCAGCAACCTCAAGGACATGCTGCCTCTCCTTGAGAAGGTCGCTCGCTCCGGCAAGCCCCTCCTCATCATCGCTGAAGACGTCGAAGGTGAAGCCCTCGCCACCCTCGTGGTGAACAAGCTCCGCGGCACCCTCAACATCGTGGCCGTCAAGGCACCAGGCTTCGGCGACCGCCGCAAAGCCATGCTCGAAGACATCGCTATCCTCACCGGTGGCAAGTGCATCACCGAAGACCTCGGCATCAAGCTCGAGAACGTCGAACTCTCCGACCTCGGTCGTGCCAAGCGCATCACCATTGGCAAGGAAAACACCGTCATCGTTGAAGGTGAAGGTTCGTCCGACGCCATTGCTGGCCGCGTGTCCCAGCTGAAGAACCAGATCGAAGCCACTACCTCCGATTACGATCGTGAGAAGCTGCAAGAGCGTCTGGCCAAGCTGGCTGGCGGCGTCGCCGTCATCAACGTCGGTGCTGCCACCGAAACCGAGATGAAGGAAAAGAAAGCCCGTGTGGAAGATGCACTGCACGCTACCCGCGCTGCCGTAGAAGAGGGCATCGTCCCAGGGGGTGGTGTGGCTCTGATTCGGGCCACCGCTGCCTTGGGCGACCTCGGTCTGACCGGTGACGAAGCCACGGGTGCTGACATCGTGAAGCGTGCCATCGAAGCTCCGCTTCGTCAGCTCGCCGCCAACGCTGGCGTCGAAGGCGCACTCATCGTGGCCGAAGTCAAGAAGGGCACTGGCAACCACGGCTACAACGTGGCTACCGGCGTCTATGAAGACCTCATCAAGGCAGGCGTCGTCGACCCAGCCAAGGTGACACGCAGCGCGTTGCAGAACGCCGCTTCGATCTCCGGTCTGCTCTTGACCACCGAGTGCCTCATCGCCGACATCCCCAAGGAAGAAGCTGCCGATCCACACTCCCATTCGCACGGCGAAGGCATGGGCATGTAATCGAGCCTAGCAAGTCTCCGCTGATTTAAAACCCCAGCACGACAACCAAACCAGCACCCTGGATCAGCAATGGTCCGGGGTGTTTTGTTGTTTGGGGCACCTCTGGAAACCTCCTCTCGCAGCTGACTTGACTTCGCCCCGCGCTGGTAGGGCGCTCTGGCCCCCGAGCGCCGCCGCCGAAGCGTGGGACGTGGCGGCGCGGCACTCTGACGAGAGAGCCCATCGTGTATCCGGCGCGTTGAGACAACGCGCCCTACCGATCATGGACACTGCCAAGGCAGTCGAAAACGGGTTTCCAGAGGTGTCCTTGACATGAATCTGCGAAACGCTTCGCATTTGATGCTTGCAAAACTACGAAGTGTTTCGCACATTGGCGACGTGTCAGCAAAAAATCTCACTCCACCCCAGCCGAGCGAGGGCGAGCTCGCGATCCTTCAGACGCTCTGGCAGACTGGCCCCTGCACCGTGCGGCAGGTGCATGAGATGCTGGGTCGCGACATCGGCTACACCACGGTGATGAAACTGATGCAGATCATGGCGGGCAAGGGCTTGGTGCGGCGCGACGAAGAGAACCGGGCACACCTTTATCATGCGGCGGTGAAGAAAGAGGCGGTTGAGAAGAGCCTCGTGCAGCGGCTGCTGGACCGCGCTTTTGCTGGCTCGGCCGCGCAACTGGCCATGCGGGCGCTGAGCACCAAAAAGCCGTCGAAGGCCGAGCTGGCCGAGCTTCGTCAGATGATCGAAACCCTGGAACAAGGAGGCAAACCATGAGCACGCATTGGCAGCACTGGATCGGAATTGAGAATGTGACCCAGCTCGGCTGGACCCTGCTGCATTTTGTCTGGCAAGGCTTGCTAATCGGCCTTCTGCATGGGCTCGTCCAGCTGCTTGCCGCGCGGGCATCATCGGTGGTTCGCTATCGGCTGGCGGGTGCGCTGCTGCTGCTTTGCTTGGCGGCCCCGGTGGTCACATGGAGCCTGGTTTCGACAAGACCCGCCCCGGTAATGGGGATGCCTTTGGTAAGCGCGACGAATGCACCTGTGCCAGTCATGGCAGAAGAGAAGGCTCCGTCTGTCGAACCCACCAAGGTAGTGCCGGTGACACAGCAATCCGAAACAACAGCGATGAAGCCTGCCAAGCCCTTGCCTGTTTCCTGGCGGTCGCGGCTTGAAGCTGCTTTGCCAGCACTTGTGATCTCATGGTTCGCCGGAGTGCTGGTGCTTAGCGCGCGGCTGGGCCTGGGCTGGCGGGCAGTGCGACGGTTGCGCGCGCAGAGCCAAGCGTTGGAGCAGGGGATTTGGCTGCGGCGTGCGGAGGCGATAGCCCGTCAGTTGGGTGTGACCACGCGTGTGCAGTGGCTGATTTCATCCACCGTGGACAGTCCCATGACCATGGGCTGGTGGCGACCTGCAATTGTGCTGCCCGCCTCCCTGCTGTCCGGACTGCCGCGCGATCAGGTGGAGATGATCCTGGCGCATGAACTCGCGCATGTCCGGCGCGGTGACTATCTGGCTCATGCCATGCAGTGCTGCATCGAGACGGTATTGTTTTTCCACCCGGTTGTTTGGTGGATCGGCCGCGATCTGCGGGTGCTGCGTGAGGAGTGTTGCGATGACTTGGCCGTGAGCCAGGGCGATGCCCATGTGCTGGCGCGCGCCTTGTTGAATCTGGAGGAAGCAAGAATAAACGCCCCGGTCCTGGCGCAGGCCGCGCGCGGCACCGGCATCGTGCCACGCGTGCGCAGGCTGCTGCAACCGCAGACCGTGCGCCGTCCGGCACCGCGTTGGATAGCGGGGCTGGGATCAGGTTTACTATCTCTGCTGCTGGTCACGCTGGTGGCACATCAAGCCTGGGCGGCGGATGAAATCGTGGTCAAGCCCGGCGAGTCCATTCAGGCCGCCATCGACCAAGCACCGGACGGCGCAACGATTCGTCTCGAGGCAGGCGTGTTCGCCGAGCGCATCACCCTTCGCAAGCCAGTGACGCTCAAGGGCGCGGGTTGGGACAAGACGATTTTGAAACCCGACAAGCCGGAGCCGGGTG
>CAXNNN010000007.1:0-21263 GCA_964203095.1 Verrucomicrobiaceae bacterium
CCGTCACGCCGCCGAGGAAACGGCCAAACCAGCGGTCATTCGTCAGGTTCATCGCCGTCATGAAAATGACCAGGGCCGCGGCGAGCAACTGCTCCTGCATGTTCACGCCGAACTGCTGCGCATACTTGGCAAAGGCAGAAGCCGCAAGCGCGATGGGGGCGGAAAACCCAGCGACCAGAGAAATCCAGCCCGCCATGAAGCCGACCAGCGGATGATACGCCTCGCGCAGCAGATGATACTCGCCGCCACTGCGCGGCATCATCGCGACCAACTCCGCGTAGCATAGCGCACCGCACAGTGACAGCACCCCGCCGATCAGCCACAGCGCGAGCACCGGCGCTGACGAGGGCAGGCCACCAATCTGAAAGCCCACACTGGTGAACACACCCACACCGATCATGTTAGCCACCACCATGCAGGTGGCGGCGAAGGGGGAAATGCGCGCGGTCATCGGCCGAGTGTGGCGCAAACTAGCGTGGACTTCAGTAGAAATTAGCAACCGTGCGGGTTGGCCTGACACCGACGCTCTGTTTTACAAGTCGATCCGACCATCGTCCGATGTGTTCCAGGTCAGCGTGAGGCTGCCATCGGCCTTCCATCGGGTCTGCTCGATGACCAAGCCCAGCTCACCCTTGATTTCAAAATGGCGCCCCTTCGCTTCCAGCTTCGACAAGTCGTGCCAGTTCGTGATTCCCAAGCCCGCAATCACCGCCCCCGGTGGCAGCGTCGTGGGGTCCATCGCCCACACCTTCGGCAAGACATGGCGAAGGCGTTCATAGCGTGCAGCGCGCAGCTCCTTGCGCCAAAAGTCGCGCAGCACGGGTAGATGCAGGAGCAACAATGCGCCATGCCACACGGGCGGAACTTCACTCACCAGCCAAGCGTTCTCTTGCCAGACAATCGTCGCAGTCATTGCTTCGCTGGTCGTTGATGGCGAATCCAGCGCACTGCCTGCCCACTGGTGAATCCAAGCCGTGGAAGAGGTGTCCAGCAACCCGCGCTCCAG
The DNA here is from genome assembly GCA_964203095.1 of Verrucomicrobiaceae bacterium. Lineage (GTDB taxonomy): Bacteria > Verrucomicrobiota > Verrucomicrobiia > Verrucomicrobiales > Verrucomicrobiaceae > JAEUHN01. Next base: position 1,007 of record CAXNNN010000007.1, read on the forward strand.
GCGCTTGGGCAGCAGTTGCAGCCCCGCCTGCACTCGGCTCAGCGCATGGCCAAGCGTGCGCACGCGACGAGCGATGGATCGGGGCAGGACTTCGAGGTCATTCGCGGGCATGAACGGTTAGGAAGCAACGCGATGTGACAGAAAAGACAAGCAGACTTACCCAACGTTGTGAAGAGAGCTTGAGGCGTTGACAAGCTTGCTGAGGGTTCGGTAGCCTAGGACGATGAAATATCTTCTCGCCCTTGACCAAGGCACCACCAGCTCGCGAGCGATCGTCTTCGACAGCGCGGGGCGTCCGGTGGCCAGCGCTCAGAGGGAGCACACGCAGCTCTATCCACAGGCCGGTTGGGTGGAGCATGATGCCGACGAGATTTGGACCCATCAAAGCGCTGTGGCCGTGGAGGCTTTGGCCAAAGCGAATCTCAGCGCCAAGGACATCGCGGCTATTGGCATCACGAACCAGCGCGAGACCAGTGTGGTGTGGGATCGGAAAACCGGCGTGCCCATTGGGAATGCCATCGTCTGGCAGGATCGCCGCACGGCCGATGTCTGCGCGGCCATGAAGGCCGCCGGGCATGAACCGATGATCACGCAGCGCACGGGCTTGCGGCTCGATCCTTACTTCAGCGGCACGAAGCTGGCGTGGATGCTCGACCACATCGACGGCGCACGAACGATGGCCGAGGCTGGTGATTTGCTCTTTGGCACCATCGACACCTGGCTCATCTGGAAGCTCACTGGTGGCGCGGCGCACGTGACGGATGCCACCAATGCCAGCCGCACACTGCTGATGAACCTGCACACCGCCGACTGGGACGACGAGTGCTTGCGCGTGCTGAACATCCCACGCGCGGTGCTGCCAACCGTGGTGGAAAGCAGCGGGGCCGTGGGTGTGGTCGCAGCGCCCCGCGAACTCGCCGGCATCCCGATTGCAGGCATCGCAGGCGATCAGCACGCAGCCTTGTTTGGCCAGGCTTGCTTCCAGCCCGGCATGGCCAAGAACACCTACGGCACGGGTTGCTTCCTCTTGATGAACACGGGCGCGAAGGCTGTGCCCTCGCAGAATAACCTGCTCACGACGCTGGCTTGGAAGCTGAACGGTCGCATTGAGTATGCGCTGGAGGGCTCGGTCTTCATCGGCGGTGCGGTCATTCAGTGGCTGCGCGACGAGATGCAAATCGTCCGCAGCGCGCCGGAGTGTGATGAGCTGGCAGCGAACGTGCCTGATTCGAATGGCCTGTTCCTGGTGCCGGCGTTTGCCGGGCTGGGCGCGCCGCACTGGGACCCGTATGCACGCGGTGCCGCTTTTGGCATGACACGCGGCACAAACCGCGCGCACTTCTGCCGTGCTGCGCTGGAGAGCATCGCCCTGCAAAGCGCGGACCTGATTCACTGCATGGAAAAGGATTCAGGCATCGCGCTGGATGAGTTGCGAGCTGACGGCGGTGCCTCCCGAAGTCAGTTGCTCATGCAGATTCAAGCCGACGTACTGGGCCGCCCCGTGGTGCGCCCGCAGTGCGTCGAGACGACCGCTTTGGGCGCTGCTTACCTAGCGGGTCTCGCCGTCGGCGTTTGGCAGAGCAAGGAGGAGATCGCCGCGCAGTGGAGTGTGGACGCCCGGTTCAGTCCGGAGGCGGATTTGAGCGCGTTGCAAGCAGGTTGGCAGCGAGCGGTGCAGCAGAGCCTGGGATGGGCGAAGTAGCCCACCTGCCGCCCACGAAAGCCTTTGCTACTGGGCCTTGGCGCTACTGTCGCAGCGCTTCGCTCGGATTGATTTTCGTGCAGTGCCAGGCGGGATAAAGGCCGCTGATCAGACCGACCGCGATGGAGAGAAGCATGGCAAAACCGAGCAGGTCAGCGCCGATGTAGGGCTCCAGCTTGCCCGACATCCAGTGCGTGTTGGCCAAGATTTTGAGCAGGCCGATGCCAAACACAATGCCAAGCAGACCTGCGCAGAAGCAAAGGGTGATGGCTTCCAGCACGATCATGCGCAGGATGCGCCCACGCCGCCAGCCAAGAGCGATCAGGATGCCGATCTCACGCGTGCGCTCGAACACGGACATGAACATGGTGTTCATAACGCCGAAGGTGCCGACGAGCAGGGCGATGGCGCTGGTGCCCCAGTTCATGGCCTCGAAAATCTTCACGGCCTCGTTGCTGGAGGTGACATCACGCGCGAGGTCCACACGGTAGTCGGGCAGCACCTTGCGCACTTCCACGGCAACGTTGGCAGCCTCTTGTGGCTGGCGCAGACGGATGTTGATGAAGTTTACCTTGCCTTGCTTGCCCATGACACCTTGCAGCAGCGGCAGGCTGATGAAGATGCCCCCATTCTCTACGATCGCCTTCCCATCAGCGATGCCGACAACGGTAAACTCGTCGGTCTCAATGGTGACGGTGTCGCCCACCTTCTTGCCGAGCGATTCGGCGGCGATGACACCCAACACAACCGCGCGCTCATTGCCGTCGATAGGCTTCCGACCGGTGATGAGGGTGAACGTGTCCCAGAGATAGCCACCCCATTCGCGACCCGACACGACCATGAGCGGCACGTTCTCCACGCTCAGGCCTTCGGCCAGTAGGTTGGTGATTTTTTCGATGCTGGGAAGGCTGCGGAGCTTGTCGATCGCCTTGTCGTCGAAGGGCTGTGCTTGCAGGCCGCTACCCTTGCGAATGACAAGGTCCGTGCCACGCGCTGAGTAGCCGTCTTCCCAGCTCTGCGTGAGCCCGCGTGCCATACCGAGCAGGGCGACAACGGCCCCTATGCCGACGCCAATGCCCATAACGGTCAAAGCAGTGCGAGTGGGACGGCGGAGGAGGTTTTTGAGAGTGAATTGGAGAAGGGTCATCAGGCAACAGATTCCACAGAATGATGCGACGGTTCGTCGGAGATGATTTGGCCGTCACGCATGGTGATGATGCGATCGGCAGCTCGGGCGACATGCATGTCATGGGTCACGAGTATCATCGTCATGCCCTGCTCTTCGTGCACCGACTTGAGGAGGTCCATGATCTGGACGGCGTTTTTGCTGTCGAGATTGCCCGTCGGCTCATCGGCCAGGAGAATGTGCGGGGCATTGGCCAAGCTGCGCGCGATGGCTACGCGCTGGCGTTCACCACCGGAGAGCTTGCTGGGCAAGTGATCCAAGCGGTGATCCATGCCAACGGCCTCTAGCAGCTCCCGCGCTCTGCGCTGACGCTCAGCGACCGGCCAGCCCATCTCAAACATGGGCACCTGCACGTTTTCCAAGGCGGTCAGCGTGGGCAGCAAGTGGAAGGACTGGAAGATGAAGCCAATGTTCTGCGCTCGGAAGGCGGCGGGGTCCTTGAGGTTGGTGACAGCCTCGCCTTTGAACAAGATCTCGCCTTTGTCGGCGGTATCCAACGCACCGAGCAGGCTGAGCAGCGTGGATTTGCCACTGCCGCTACTGCCGATGATGGCGACGAACTCGCCTTTCAGAATGGTCAGGCTGACGCCGCGCAAGGCGAGCACATGGCCGCCGTCGAAGTCGCGATGCACGTCGACCACCTCCAGCAAAGCGGGGGTTTCGTGTGACAATGAGGTCTCTTGAGCAGGCATGTGAGCAGTCTAACAGTTTGAGATGACACGCCCGATGCGCAAGGCGGAGTTCGAAGGGAATAAAGCACTTGCACTCACTTCTTACTCGCCAAAATCCCGGCCTCCCTTTTAGCCTGTACATCTGACCTGTTCGGGCAGACCTTCTTGTGAACACCGCCTACGCCCATTCCCGCAAACATCCGCCTCTGATTGATCTGGATGCGATCCCCAATCCCGTGTTGAAGGCGTTGATGCCTCTTTTCGGACCTCTACTTCGAAAGTTGTTCGCGATCGACGCGATCAATGACGTGCATGACCGAATCATCGAGACGGCGACGGATGAGACGTTTTTCTCCCGTGTGCTACAACTGGTGGGTGCACGCTACGAGGTGTCGGAGACAGACCTTGAGCGCATCCCCGCGACGGGCCCAGTTGTGGTGGTGTCAAATCATCCCCTGGGCGGGCTGGACGGCATCATCCTGGGCGAGCTGCTGAGGCACCGGCGCAAGGATACCAAGCTGATGGCCAACTTCCTCCTGAAGCGTGTGCGCCATGCCGACGCGCACATGTTTTTCGTCGATCCCTTCCCCAGAGACGAAGCGGTGCGGGCGAACTTCGCAGGGCTGCGCGATTGCATGAAGCACTTGAAGCAAGGCGGACTGCTCGGGGTCTTCCCTGGGAATCGCGTCTCGCACTGGCAGTGGGATCGGCAGGCCGTGTGCGATCCAGCGTGGGTGGCGAACGTGGCGGCGCTGGTGCGGCGCGCCGCTGTGCCGGTGGTGCCATTGTTTATTGAGGGCGGCAACAGCCTGCTTTTCAACCTCGCGGGCATCATTCATCCTCTACTGCGGACCATGTTGCTGGCGCGCGAGTTCATTCGCCAAGGCCGTGATCCTGAGCCAGTGAAGCTGCACATCGGCACGCCCATCCCCTTCACTCGGCTGAAGAAGTTCGAGAAGGACGAGGACATGATCGCCTACCTGCGCCTGGCGACCTACATGCTGGGCAATCGCCCCGAGCCCGCCCCTGCCGAGCAGATCGCCGAGATCGCCAAAGCTCAAGGGCCAGAGCCCCTGGCCCCGCGGCTTCCAGGCGAGCTGTTACAGGCGGATGTGGACGCCTTACCTGAAGAGGCACTGCTGCTGACGCAGGGGGACTTCCAAGTGTATCTCGCCCGCCATGCCCAGCTCCCAAATGTCATGCAGGAGATCGGGCGAGGTCGCGAGGAAGCGTTCCGTGATGTAGGCGGCGGCACGCTTAAGGCGCTCGATCTAGCCCCGCAGGACGAGTATTATCACCACCTCTTTCTCTGGCACACAAAGGATCGGGCCGTCGTCGGGGCGTATCGCCTCGGCCTATCGGATGAGATCCTGGCCAGGCACGGACCCGAAGGACTGATTTGCAGCGGATTGTTCGACTTGAAGCCGGAGTTTCTGGCACATCTGAACCCTGGGATCGAACTCGGCCGCTCGTATGTGCTGCCGGAGTATCAGCGGAACTACAACTCGCTCTCGCTGCTGTGGTCAGGCATCCTCAACTTCATCGCGCGCAATCCGCAGTATCGCCGGACTTTCGGCAGCGTCGGCATCAGCCAAGGCAATGAATACACGCCCGCCTCACGCACGCTGATCGTTAACTTCATGCGCGAGCAATTCAGTCACCCCACGCTCTCCCTTCAGGTGGAGCCACGCACACCCTTTCAGGGGGTCAAGCTCAGTGGCCTGAAGCCGGAGGAGATCAGTTCGCTGGTGCAGAACGTGGAAGAAGTGAGCGCATTGGTCACCGGCTTGGAGGACGACGGCAAGGGCGTGCCCATCTTGATCAAGCACTACCTGCGCATGAATGCGAAGCTGATCAGCTTTGGCGTGTGGGAGAACCACAGCCACGCGCTCGTGAGCTTCATCGTGGTGGACCTGACGGAGTCCGAGCCGAAGTTTGTCCGCCGCTACATGGGCGCGGAGAGTTACACGCGCTTCATGGCCTATCACGGGCTTTCCATGCCAGAAACGCCGGAGGCGAGCTAAGAATACTTCACATTCTTGCGTGGCTCCATCTCGAAGGACTGCACGCATTCCTCGTCCACGGCAGGCTTGAGCACTTCCTCACGAAACTTGATGTAATGGGGGTCGTCCTTCAGAATCGCAAGTTTATCGAGGCTTTCGACCTCCATGAAGACAAACCAGTGCCACGGGTCCCCTTCCTTGACCTGCTTTCCCGTGCGCACTGCGAGTGCCTCAGGCACGCGCAGCAAACGCACACGCGTGAGGGACATCATTTCCTCCAACCGCTCCAAGGTGATCGCTGGCTTCAGCTTGTAGAGGCAAATGTGAGCGATCATGGGGCCGTGGGCTGGCTAGTTGTTCCAACTCAGCGCGCCCTTCTTCCAGGCATAGCCGAAAGCCACGCCCAGGATGCCCACAAAGCTAAGCATCGTGCCCAAAATGAAGGGGCCATAAACGGCGAGGTAGTCCTTGTAAATGACCGCCCAAGGATAGAGGAACACGACTTCGATGTCGAAAAGCACAAACAGCATCGCCACGATGTAGAACTTCACGCTGAAGCGCGGCTGAGCCTCACCGATGGGCAGCATGCCGCACTCGTAAGCGCTGTCCTTCATCGGGCTGGAGAGAGCCGACTTGCCGAGCAGGACGCTGATCAGAAGCGTCACGGCCGCAAAGCCACCGGCAACGACGATTTGCAGCAGAATGGGGAGGTAGTTCTCAAGCATGGCTTTAGGAGCAAAGAAATAGCCGTGAAGCGGGGGGCGTCAAACTGCGAATCCCATTCCCGCGGCTTGGGTGACAAAAAACAGAGCCGCCGTGGATTGCACGGCGGCTCTGACAGAAACCTTAACGGAACGCGCAGCTTAGCTCGCAGCAGGAGCGGCAGCGACCACGGCGGCAGCGGCACGAGCGGCAGCAGCAGCGCTGGACGCCTGTTCAAGGCCCGCCAAACCACGATAGGTGCGGGCGACCTTGGCCACAAGACCACGGCTCACCAACCCTTGCAGCTTCTCATAGGAACGCAGGCGGAGCATTTCTTCGCCACCGCTCACCGCATTTTTCAGCTTCAGATTTTCATAAACCAGACCGAAAAGCTCATTGAATTCGTGGGTCTTACCCCGAGTGAGAACATTCACAAGCTCATCAGTGACGTGGTCAGGAACGCGACGAGAAAAACGAGTTTTGCGTGTGGTAGCCATAGGAAGGAAGGTTTAGCACGCCGTGGACAATTAGCGATGAATTTGTTGTGTATGAGCAGAGAATCTTTTTAGCTGGACAGCACTGCAAGATGAGTGGTCCTGCCCACGTTGAGCAGCTTGGCGCGTGGCTTTGACGCTTTCCCTGGTTGGCTTCGCGTCACGAAAATACTCAGAAGGAGACCTAAACCATCTCTACATGGCTGCGCTCGTCTTTGCCAATAAAGATGTCCCACTCGCGCACTCGGTAATGATTGCGGATCAGCGTGCTCATCGGCACTTCTTTCGGTGCGGTGGGAGGACGTAGCAGCCGCAATCCCACCTCTTCTGGCAGACGGTTGCCCTTGCGGCTATTCACCCGTTTATCAGCCAGCACACAGTTTTCCCAGCTTGTCTTGCCACCCCGTGAGCGAGGGATGATGTGGTCAATGTTCCCCTCGCTAGGCCGCAGCTTCCGGCCCGTGTATTGGCAGGTGCCAGCGTCCCGCTCCCAGATGGCGCGGGCGCAGAACTTGGGGCGGCGCTTGGGCACTTTGTCATAGCGTGCAAGCACGATCACTGTTGGCACCCGAATGCCGCCTCGCACGGTGCCAACGGCATAGTCGCCTTCCCGCACAGGTAGCGACATCCATTCTTCCCACGTCACGGGCCGCAACTCTTCATCGGCCTTGATGTCCAGGGCTGTTGCCGAGCCATTGACCAGCATGGAAAAGGTTTCCGCAGGGCTCTTCACATCAATGGCCTGCCAGTGCCGGTTGAGAACCAGAACAATCGTTTTGTTCAGAATGTCGCTCATTTACGCTGCCTTCTAGTTTCAGGTTAAAACTCAAGGCCCACGCCTACTTAGCGCAGACGGGCCAACTTCGTAGCACGCTGCGCTCCTTTGGCAAGCTACAAGCCCGCCACTCGTTCCAGGGCTTTCACGTTCCGCTGCATCGCGTCCAACCATTCGCCCCGATCAGGCGCGTTGCCGCTGGGGGCAAAGACGGTGCTTTGCAGGCCGAGGGCGGCGATTTTCTCCACGGACTCCTTCGCGGGCTCGCCTTCCCAGATCATCCATTTGGCTGGGTGCTTGGCCAGGATCGCTTGAAGCTCGGCCATCTGCTTGTCGGTAGGAATGGCCTCGGGCTCCCAAAGCACCTCCTTGAGGTTCAATCCGTAGCGACGGGCCAGGTATTGATACACGGGGTGCGAGGCCACCAGAGGCTGGCCATTCAAGGCCTTGCCCACGGCGAGCAGGCGCTTGTCGAGCTTCAGCAAATCCTCGCGCAGTTCGTTAAACTCCTTGTCGAAATCCGCCTGCGCAGCGGGCCGCTTCTTTACCAAGGCATCCCGCACAGCCTGCGCTTGCGCGATCGCTTGCTGGAAGTCGATCCACGTGGTGAAGGCCGTGCCGGCATGGGAATGCTCGCCGCCAGGGCCGTGCGAATGCGTGCTGGCTTCCTTGATGACGATGTAGCTCTTCTTGAAGCTGGCTGACGTGTCGATCGTCTTCGCGCGTGGCAGCGACGCTTTCTCGGCCCACTTCGAATACGTCGCCCCATTCATGAGGATCAGGTCGGCGCTTTGATACGCAGCGATATCCGAATCCTTTGGCTGCCAGAAGGCAGGATCTTCATCGGTGGGCGCGGGGAAGATCACCTGCACATGATCATCACCGATCTTTTCAGCGAAATACTTCAGCGGCTCGTTGGCCACGGCGACCACGAGTTTTTCATCGGCAGCAAAGGCAGCGGACGAGAGGAAGGCCAGACAGGCAAGGAAAAACGTCTTCATGAGGTGATGTCAGAACGATACGAGCCTGGGTTTCTTGTGGCCCTGTTTGTTTCGGAATCGACGAGAGGAGAGCGCGCAGGCAACGTTCTCGCTCTCCACTCATGAAGCTGCTGCTCGCCCTCCTTTCGTCCTTGGTCACTGGACATTCGTCATTTGCCGCGGAGAGACCCAACATCGTCTTCGCCATCGCCGATGACTGGGGTCCCCATGCCAGCGCCTACGGCACGCCGTGGATCAAGACGCCAGCCTTTGATCGAGTCGCGCGCGAGGGCTTGCTCTTCAATCACGCCTACACGCCGAATGCGAAATGCGCGCCTTCCCGCGCCTGCATCCTGACTGGGCGCAACTCCTGGCAGCTCAAGGAAGCCGCGAACCACATCTGCTACTTCCCGCCCGAGTTCAAAGGCTGGGCCGAGGCGCTGGCAGAGCACGGCTGGAACATGGGCTACACCATGAAAGGCTGGGCGCCCGGCGTGGCCAACGATGCGAATGGCAAGCCACGCCAGATGACCGGCAAACTTTGGAATCAAAAGAAGGCCAAAGCGCCCACCAGCGAGATCAGTAACAATGATTACGCAGGCAACTTCGACGCTTTCCTGGACGCCTCGCCCGCCAGCAAGCCCTGGTGCTTCTGGTATGGCAGCGTGGAGCCGCATCGCGGCTATGAGTTCGGCAGCGGCGTGAAGCTCGGTGGCAAAAAGCTCAGCGACATCGACCACGTTCCCGCCTACTGGCCGGACAACGAAGTCATTCGCAACGACATGCTCGACTACGCCTTCGAGGCCGAGCATTTCGATGCGCACCTGGGCCGAATGATCGCTTCCTTAGAGAAGCGTGGTCTGCTGGACAACACGCTCATCATCGTCACCGCTGACCACGGCATGCCCTTCCCGCGCAGCAAAGGCAACGCCAATCCCATGGCCAACCACGTGCCCTTCGCCGCGATGTGGAAGAACGGCATCATGCAGCCGGGCCGCGTGATCAACGACTTCATCAGCTTCGTCGATCTTGCGCCCACCTTGATCGAAGTCGCGGGCATCTCATGGGCCGACACGGGCATGGCCGAATCGCCCGGTCGCAGCCTGATGGACCTATTTGCCAATCAACCGAAGCACGTGCGCGACCATGTGCTCATCGGCAAGGAACGCACGGACGTTGGCCGCCCGAACGACTGGGGCTATCCCATCCGCGCCATCCTCACCCATGACCACGCCTATATGCAAAACTTCGAGCCCACGCGCTGGCCTGGTGGCAATCCCGAGACCGGCTACATGGACTGCGACGCAGGTGCAACCAAGACCTTCATCCTGGGAGCGCATCGCCAAAACCCAGCGGATCACTTCTGGCAACTCTGCTTTGGCCTGCGCAGCGGCGAGGAATTCTATGACCTCAAGAAAGACCCCGACTTCGTGACCAACATCGCCGGGAAACACGCGGTCCAAACCAAGCTGCGCGAGCAACTCCATGCCGAACTCAAGAAGCAAGGCGACCCGCGCATGGAGGGCAAAGGAGATGTCTTCGACAAGTATGAGCACTCATCCAAGGCCAACGTTGGCTTCTATGAAAAGTTCATGCGCGGCGAGCCCGTGAAAGCCGGCTGGATCAACGAAAGCGACGTTGAGAAGAAGGCGCTGCCGTAAGCGAGCAAGAAACGACGACAAGATGCTGTCACTCCTTGTTTCACAAGCGTGAGACAGAATCACGCATGTATCGCGTTACCACGCGCCATGCTCCGCGCGCTCCTCATTCTCTTTGCCCTCAGCCCTTCGCTCTTCGCCACCAAGCCGAACATCGTCTTCATCCTCAGCGACGATCACAGCTGGCCCTTCCTTGGTTGCTATGGCACGGAGATGAAGACGCCGAACTTGGACCGCTTCGCAGCGGAAGGCATGAAGTTCAGCCGCCTGTTCACTGGCGCGCCGCAGTGCGTGCCTTCGCGGGCGTGCTACTTGACGGGCCGCTCACCCGTGGCCTGCCGCATCACGCGTTTCAGTTCACCGCTGCCACGCGATGAGATCACGTATCCTGAGATCTTGAAGAACGAAGCGGGTTACTTCGTCGGCGTGCTGGGGCGCAGCTACCATTTGGATGGCTCGTCGCGCGGGCCGGAGTCCACGAAGCAAGTCTTTGAACAGAACAAGCTGCAGACCTTCAAGGAGCGCTTCGACTATGTCGATGCCAGCGGGCAGGAGAACATCCCGGCCACAATGAACGCCTTCTTTGACCAGCGTCCGAAGGACAAGCCGTATCATCTGTGGGTCAACTTCAGCGATCCCCATCACCCGTGGACAACAGGCGAGAACCCGCCTGCACCGGACAAGCTGAAGGTGCCCGGTTTCTTGCCCGATCTGCCCGGTGTGCGCGAGGATTTGTCCCGCTACATGGGAGAAGTCGAGCACATGGACCACGACTTCCAGCGTGTGCTCGACATCGTCAAAGAGCGTGCGGGCCTGGAGAACACATTGATCATCTTCGCCGGGGACAACGGCATGGCCTTCCCCAGCGGCAAAGGTTCACTGCATGATCCCGGCTTGAATGTGCCGCTGCTCGTGTGGTGGCCCGGCGTGATCAAGGTAGGTGGCGAATCAAGCATCTTGATCTCGGGCGAAGACATCGCACCGACCTGTCTCGAAGCAGCAGGGTTAAATGTGCCTGCACGTATCACCGGCAAGAGTTTCCTACCCTTGCTGCAAGGCCAGCCGTTTGAGCCGAGGAAGCACATCTTCGCCGAACGCGGCCCGCATGGCAGTGCGACCTTCAACGAAGGCACCACGGCGTCTGGCGTGGACTACAGCCGCACCGTGCGCAGCGACCGCTACAAACTCATTTACAACGTCACTCCCAACCTGCGCTACAGCCCCGTGGATAGCGCAGGCGACCCGAGTTGGCAGGACATCGTGAAGGCGCACGAAGGCAAGCAACTCGCCAGTGAATTCGAGACGCTGTGGTTCACCAGTCCGCGAGCCATTTATGAACTCTACGATCTCGAAAGCGACCCCAGCGAACTGCGTAATCTCGCCGGTCAGCCTGAAGTGAAAGGCGTGGAGCAGGCATTGAAAGAAGCGCTGCAAGGCAAGATGATCCTAGACTTCGATTACCTGCCTCTGCCCATCGCCGGCGAACCCAAGAAGAAGCAAGCCAGCACCAAGGGAGACCCCAGCCGGGCAAAGCAGTTCGAACAAAAGGATACCGACAAGAACGACGTGCTGAGCAAAGACGAATTTTCCAAGCACCGTAGTCCCACCGATGCCACCGCATGGTTTACCGCCCGCGATGCTGACAACAACGGCGTGCTCAGCCGCGCAGAATTCATCACCGACACCGTCGCTAACCCACCGCAAGCAACGAAGTAGATTGAATCACACAAGCGAGCCGAAGCTCAAACTCCGAGCCCATGAAAACCCTACCCTTTCTCCTCTGTCTCCTCGCCCTTTCCTCTTCGCTGTCCGCGTCTGACACGCCCAACATCATTGTCATTCTCAGCGATGACTTTGGCTACGGCAGCACCGGTGCCTACGGTGCCGATGGCAAGCTGATCCAAACGCCCAATCTGGACCGCTTGGCCAAGGAAGGGCGTCGCTTTACGGATGCGAACACGACGAGTTCCGTGTGCTCGCCCACGCGCTACTCTGTGCTGACCGGGCGCTACTGCTGGCGCACCTCGCTGACGCATGAAGTGCTCGGCACCTTCTCGCCACTGCACATCGAGACCACGCGGCTGAACATGGCGTCGCTGTTGAAAAAACATGGCTATCAAACAGCAGCCGTGGGCAAGTGGCACCTGGGCTACGGCACCGCCACCGACGACCCCAAGTGGCGCACCGACTACACCGCCGAGCTCTCGCCCGGGCCGCTGGACATCGGCTTTGACTATCACTTCGGTGTGCCCTCGAATCACGGCGATCTCGCCGGCGTGTATGTGGAGAACCGATTCGTCTATGGCCTGCGCAGCGGCAAAATTCCCACTGGCATGAAGCTGCCCGGACCAGATTCGGATGATCCGAATTTCAAAGCGACATATGGGCCCGAAGACATGGAAAATGCCAAAACCTCCATCCTTGAGATCGATGCGCCACGCCGCGTGAATGAACGGGTCATGCCCCAGCTCACGAAGAAGGCGAGCGAGTGGATTGGCAAGCAACCACAGGACAAACCTTTCTTCCTCTACTACACGCCCGTCGCCGTTCACAATCCGGTGACACCGGACAAGGATGTCGCTGGCAGCAGCAAGGCTGGACCCTATGGCGACTGGATTCATGAGCTGGACCGCAGCGTCGGCGGCATCCTGGACACGCTGGACAAAACGGGCTACGCGCAGAACACGCTGATCATCTTCAGCAGCGACAATGGCGGTGTCTTCGCGCCCTCGAGAGACAGCGTTCAGACGGCAGCATTCAAGGCCGGACTCAAGGTCAATGGCAGCCTCCGCGGCGGCAAGCACGCAGTTTGGGAAGGTGGTTTCAAGGTGCCCTTCCTGGTGCGCTGGCCGGGACATGTTCCGGCGGGCACCGTGTGCAACGAGATGATTAGCCTCGCTGACATCCTCGCCACCATTGCGGCCATCGTCGGTGAAAAGTTACCCGCTGCTAACTCCGGTGCTGAAGACAGCTACGATGTGCTACCCGCCTTCTTTGGCCAAAAGGCGAAGCCCGTCCGCAGTGACATGATCGTGCATAGCGCGGATGGTGTGTTCGCTCTGCGCAAAGGTCCCTGGAAGTGGATTGAAGGCGTGCCCGTCGACGATATCAAGCCCGGGGTGCGCAAGTCCCGCGCGGATGAGTTCAAGCCCCAGCTCTACAACGTGCAGGATGATCCCGCTGAAACGAAGGACGTCAGCGCCGAGCATCCCGAAGTCGTGAAGGAACTCTCCGCGCTGCTGAACCGCTATCGCGACGGCGGCTATAGCCGCGAGATGCCGCCTGTAATCAAGAAGAAGGCCGAGCAAGTCGCCGTGCTGCCTGCCTTGACGGGTGAGGTCGTTCTTGATGAGCCCCTGTCGGTCATGCCGACAAATCCCTGGGCCGTCACACGCGGCAATTGGACCGCCAAGGACGGCGGCGTCTGGGGCACGCAGAAGGGCGCGGCGGATCAAGGCGCCACGTTGCGAGTGCCAGTAAAGCTCACGAATGGAACCATCGACTACCAGATTCAGTTCCAGGGCGCGAACCGCCACTCCCTGCGCATTGAGTGTGGCAACAAAGCCGGCAGCTTCCGCATCGAAGTCAGCCGCACACATGTGGGCCTGACCAAAAACCCCGGCGCTGGCGAAGGCAAAGACAAGACCGAGCCGCTGGCACGCAAGGCTCTCGATCTGAAACCCAGCGTCTGGTATCCCGTCCGCATCACCTTCAAAGGCAGCGAAGCCACAGTGCAAGTGAACGACTTCACGATCAGCGGTAAGCACGCGATCCTGGGTGAAGCCAAGACCGCCTTGAACTTCCTGGTCTTCGGCGAGACCGCCGGGTTCAAGGCGGTGAAGGTAGTGAAGTGACTACTGCACGAACAAAAACTCCCGTGTGTTGATCAGCGCCCAGACCACATCCTGGAAGCCGTTCACTCCATCGCGACGAATGCTCCTGTAAGCCACGGACATTTCATCGGGCGAGGGCTTGCGGCTGAGCACGCTGAGGAAGACGGTTTCCACCTTGGGGCCGTCCGCCTTGAACTTGTCCATCGTGTTTAAAATGCGCGAGCCTTGCTTGGTCAGCACCTGCACACCGCGCCCATTCATCATTGCCATGGCGATGGGCACGGAGCCGGTCGTGAAGTCACTGCCGCTCAAAAGGCGATCCGACATGCCGAGCTGCCGTAGCAGATGCCCCTCACCCAACGGTTGCAGCATGTCAGCGGCACGGATCAAGACGTCGCCATTCAGCCGCCAGACGCCGACGCTCTCGTCAAAGTAGAGCGACCGGCCGGATGAGTCAGCAGCCGTGGGCCAACCAAACATGCCGCCTGGCCGCGCACTCAGTTCTTCCTGCCGATTGAAACGCTCGTTCAGCTCGGCCCCAGCGATCATGCGAATGTCGAAAGTGAACGTCTTTTCCCAGTCCGCGTAGTCGCGCTTACCACCGAAGTAGTCGGGGTCTTCCAGCGTCATGGTCAGAAAGGAATCCCAAAGCTGCTGCGCACTGAGGCGGCGCAAGACGGGACCCTGGAAGGCATAGGGCTCGCCCATCTCCAGCGCCGTCGTTGTTGCCTCACGTTGATAAGTGCGCGTGCGGTAGAGAACGCGTTCAAACTCGCGCAGGTCGTAGTGCATGCGCTTCATGTCCTCGGCCAACACTTCCAGTAAGCCAGGCACTTGAGACGTGGCCAGATTTCCAAGGTCATAAACAGGTTCCACCAGGGCGCGACCAAAGGCGCGGCTCCACAAACGATTGGCGATCGCGATGGCGAAGCGCGGGTTGTCATCCGCCGTCAGCCAGTGCGCGAAGGCCGCGCGGCGCGAGTCAAACTTCGTCAGCTCAGGCTGGGTGCCGAATAGGACCTTGGGCATGATGACGTCGCCCGGTTTGCCGTCTTTGTATTTGTAGTCGATGGGCAGCTTCAGCTCGGCCTTCGGGTCTTCCATCACACGCTGGTTGGAGCAGTTGATGAAGCGCTTTACCGCCTCTTTTACCACACCGTCGTATTCCCGCACCTGGAACATCTCACCAATGGCGCGGTCCTGCGGATTCTCCGAGATACGGTTGGCCTTGCACACCTCCTTGATCAGATGGCTAGGCCACTGCGTCTTGGTCTTGCCAAAGAATGCCGCCAGCTCATAGAACTGCCGCTGCGTCCAATCATCGAACGGATGATCATGGCACTGCGCGCAGGAGATGTCGGTGCCGAGAAAAAGCTGTGAAGTCAACGACACGTTGTCCAGCATCATACCAGGGTCCCGCATGATGTAGCCTGCCGATGCCGTCTGCCAGACCGCGCCATTGGCAGTCATCATCTCGCGCACCATACGATCGTAAGGGCGATTGTCGGCGAGCGACTGCTTCACCCAATTCACATAAGATGCGCCGCTCACATACTCGGACACCCGGTGCTTCAGCCGCAGCATGTCGGAGAAGTAGTTGAACAGGTGGCTGGTGTGCCCCTTGTCATGCAACAGCCGATCAATCAGCAGCGCACGCTTGTTGAGCGTCTTGTCGCTCAGGAAGGCGAGTGTCTCGTCGTATTTGGGAATTCGGCCCACGATGTCCAAATGCACGCGGCGGATGAATTGCTCGTCCGTGAGTGGCGGGTTGGGCTTCAGGCCTTTGGCCTTCAACTGCGCCTCCACCATGCGGTCAATGCGCTCAGCCGCCATGTCCGGAGTGATCGTAGCCGCCGCCACTGGGGCTGCGCCCACGACGAGTTCGGGCAGCGATTGCGCATACGCCACATCTGCGGCGCACAGCTTGGCCAGCGGCACTTGATGAGTGATGCCAGCGGTCGTACGCAGTAGCACCACCTGCCCTTGGCGGCCCATATACTGAGCTTGCAGCGGGCGATTTTGCAGATCCTTCCAGACCCGCAGGGAAGAGGAGCCGACAGGCTGATCAGCAGCCTTGCCAGTGAGAGACAGGGCGATCATGACAATCGCCACCGGGATCAGAGCACTATGACGGGGGTTCATAGGATTGTCGAATGAGGGGGGTTAATGAGCAGCCGGAGATGAGTTGCCAAGAGACCCAATGCGCCCCCGATATGCAAGTCGATTGAATGGGTTAATGAGCAGACGTAGATAATATGACCTAGTTATCTCTTCAAGCATGGCAGTGGCCATCAGGGAGTGAATAATTCTTGATGTCCCGTAGCGGTCATCACGACGATCAAGTCAGCCATCTTGGCATGTCTTGAAACATGTGACCTGCTGCGCTCGATTGCGTCTTCCCTTATGCGCCGACTCCTTGCACTGCTCTCTCTCGCGTCCTGCCTCGTTCACGCGGCGGACACTTATGACCTAGTCGTTTACGGGGGCACTTCAGGCGGGGTCACGGCAGCGATCCAAGCTTCGCGGCTGGGCAAGACGGTGGTGCTGATCGAGCCCACGAAGTTCCTCGGTGGTCTGACCACAGGTGGACTTGGGGCCACAGACATCGGCAACAAGAAGGCCATCGGCGGCATGTCGCGCGAGTTCTACCAGCGCATCTTCAAACACTACAGCGATCCCACAAAATGGACGCAGCAAACGCGCGATGCTTACTTCAGCGCGAAGCGCCACGGTAACGATCCCAACGAGGACACGATGTGGACCTTCGAGCCACATGTCGCAACGAAGATCTACGATGACATGATTGCCGAGGCCAAGGTGCCGGTCGTTTTCGGCGAGCGGCTGGACTTGAAAAAGGGCATCTTCAAAGACGGCGCGCGGATCGTAAAGATCGTCATGGAAAGCGGCCGCGCGTTTGAAGGCAAGGTCTTCATCGACGCCACTTATGAGGGCGATGTCATGGCGAAGGCAGGCGTCAGTTATCACGTGGGACGCGAGGCGAACAGCCTCTACAGCGAGACGATCAACGGCCTGCAAATCGCGGGGGCAAAGCATCATCAGTTCATCAAGGACATCGATCCGTATGTGAAGAAAGGCGACCCCAGCAGCGGCCTGCTGCCCGGTGTGTGGCCCGCGCCCGAGGGCAAGGATGGCGATGGGGACAAGCGCATCCAGGCTTACAACTTCCGCATGTGCACCACGGATGTGCCGGAGAACCGACTCGATTGGCAGAAGCCCGAGGGCTATGACGAAACGCTGTTCGAGCTGGCGCTGCGCAATGTGGAAGCTGGAGACATGCGCATTCAATGGAATCCCGTGCCGATGCCGAACCGCAAAACGGACACGAACAACAACTTCGCCATCAGCACCGACAACATCGGCATGAACTACGACTACCCCGATGCTGACTACGAGACCCGCGCGAAGATTTGGCAGCAGCACGAGGACTATCAAAAAGGGCTGATGTGGACCTATGCCTACCATCCGCGTGTGCCGCTGAAGATTCGCGAAGCCTTCCAGCGCCTCGGGTTGGCCAAGGATGAGTTTTTGGACAACAACTACTGGCCCCGCCAACTCTATGTGCGCGAGGCCCGCCGCATGGTTTCCGAATATGTGATGAGTGAGAAGAACTGCAAGCGCGAGGAGATCGTGCCCGACAGCGTGGGCATGGGGGCCTACAACATGGACAGCCACAACACGACCCGCTACGTGACCAAGGAAGGATTCGTGCGCAACGAAGGTGATATCCAGATCGGCACGCGCCCGTATCCGATCAGCTACCGCAGTATCCGCCCCAAGGCCGAGCAATGCACGAACCTGCTGGTGCCTGTCTGCCTCGCCGCCAGCCACATCGCCTATGGTTCCATCCGCATGGAGCCCGTGTTCATGGTCATGGGCCAAAGCGCTGCAACCGCTGCCGTGCACGCCATTGACCAAGGCACCACCGTGCAGGCCATCGACTACGTGAAGCTGAAGGCGCAGATGCTGAAGGACGGTCAGGTGCTGGACTTCGAATCGCCGCCGGCGAAGCCCAAGGTCTCGCTCACCAAAGAGAAGCTCGGCGGCATCGTCGTCGATGACAGCGAAGCGCAAAAGCACGGCTTCGACAGCACCGGTCACACCGCCTCGCCGTTCGTTGGCGAAGGCTACTCGCACGACGATGACGACCTGAAAGGCGATCAGACAATCAAGTTCACCGCCGACCTGCCGAAAGCAGGCAAGTATCGCGTCAGCATCCTCTACACCGCCCTGGGCAATCGCGCCGACAACGTGCCTGTGACCGTGAGCAGCGCCGAAGGTGAGAGGGTCATCACCGTGGACCAGAAGCAAAAGCCGAAAGGCCAAGACGGCCTGCACTCGCTGGGCGTGTTCACCTTCGGGGCGGGCAAAGCGGGCTACGTGGAGATCAGCAACCAGGGCACGAAAGGCCATGTGATTGCCGATGCCGTGCAGTGGTTGGCGGTGGATTAGTGGTAGCTGGGGTCTTTGACCCGAAGGCGTGAGACTACTTTGTTCGGCCAACAAAGTCCTTGGCAGGAAAGAAATGCCTCAGGTCCGGCCTCGGAGAGGCCAGCTACAACCTGCAGCATCACCATTTCATTCGCCAAAAAATCGCCCATTGAACCGCTCTGGCACAGCGCTAGCTTCCATTCCCGTTCATACCCTTTATGGCACTCGACACTACCCGCACGTTCGTCACCAGCTCCGGCAAGCAAGGCAAGCTGACCAGTCTCCCCGCCCTCAAAGAAGCTGGCATCGCGCCGAACCTGGACAAGCTACCAGTGTCGATTCGCATCGTGCTCGAAGCGCTGGCTCGCAATTGCGACGGCAAGAAGGTGACCGAGGGCGATGTCAAAAACCTCGCCAACTGGAGCGCGAAGACACCAGGCGATTTCGAGATTCCCTTCGTCGTCGCTCGCATCGTGCTGCAAGACTTTACCGGCGTGCCGTTGCTGGTCGATCTGGCAGCCATGCGCGGCAAGGTCCACGCGCTGGGAGCGAACCCGAAGATGATCGAGCCGCTCGTTCCTGTGGACCTCGTCGTCGATCACAGCGTGCAGGTGGACTTCGCTGGCACCGCTGACTCGCTGGCCAAGAACCTGGACCTGGAGTTCCATCGCAACCGCGAGCGCTATGAGTTCCTCAAGTGGGGCGAGCAGGCGTTTGACACCTTCAAGGTGGTGCCTCCCGGCATCGGCATCGTGCATCAGGTGAACCTGGAATACCTCGCCAAGTGCGTGCTTTCCAAGGACGGCCATTACTATCCCGATACTCTCGTTGGCACCGACTCGCACACGACCATGATCAACGGCCTTGGCGTCGTCGGCTGGGGCGTGGGCGGCATTGAGGCCGAGGCCGGGATGCTCGGACAGCCCGTGACCTTCCTGGTGCCGGAAGTCGTCGGTGTTTATCTCGAAGGCGAACTGCTCCCTGGCGTGACTGCGACCGACCTCGTGCTGCGCGTGACCGAACTGCTGCGCAAGACCAAGGTGGTGGGCAAGTTCGTTGAGTTCTACGGCCCAGGTGCCCGCGCACTGAGCCTGCCGGACCGCGCGACGATTGCCAACATGGCTCCTGAGTATGGCGCGACGATGGGCTTCTTCGGCATCGATGAGATCACGGTGGGCTACCTCGCTGGCACCGGCCGCTCGGCTGAGAACTGCGAAGTCGTGGAGGCCTACTACAAGGCTCAGGGCCTGTGGGGCATCCCGGTCGAACGCGACGCGCTCGACTTCACTCAGGTCGTGGACTTGGACTTGGCCAGCATTCAGCCCAGCGTGGCCGGACCGAAGCGCCCGCAGGACCGCATCAATGTCGCTGGCCTGAAGCAGCGCTTCGAAGAATTGCTCGTCGAGCCAACTCCCGGCGGCTACGGCAAGTCCAAGGACGTGGCCCCCGACGTGATGGACACCAATGCCCCCATCACCTCCTACACCGTCACGGTGGACAGCAAGGGCGGCATTAAGGACCAGATCACCCACGGTTCCGTCTTGATCGCCGCCATCACGAGTTGCACCAACACCAGCAACCCAAGCGTCATGCTTGCCTCGGGTTTGCTTGCCAAGAAAGCGAACGCCAAGGGTCTGACCATCAAGCCAAGTGTCAAAACCAGCCTTGGGCCAGGCAGCCGCGTGGTGACTGATTACCTGACCAAAACTGGCCTGCAGGCTGAGTTGGACAAACTTGGCTTCCAAACCGTCGGCTACGGCTGCACGACCTGCATCGGCAACTCCGGCCCGCTCGACAAGGGCAT
>CAXNNN010000008.1:0-21060 GCA_964203095.1 Verrucomicrobiaceae bacterium
TGCCAGCCTGTCTTGGCCTTGCGGTAACGCTCGGCAATCTCGGCAGCCAGTTCGGGCCGCCACAATTGTATAGGTCTTCGTGCCATGACCATCCTCTACAACAGGACATCCTATAATGCTACGATTATTTGGTCAGTTTGGTATGAGGCGCCGGTAGGGCGCTGTTCGTAGCCCGCCGCGTGGGGCCAAGAGGCTTAGCAGATCGCGCTAGCGAAGTGGTCCGCATCGCCCCGATGCGGCTGCCGCACGGGGACCGTGCGGACCACTTTGGCAAGCCGCAACAAAGTGTGCGTTCAGATGCAGACTTTGTCTTTTGTGCTTCCGTCGCCGCATGACTTTCATCGACCGACTGCTCCAAGACGAAGCTCTTCGCCTTGCGGAATTCCCTGTGGCGGAGAAGTCCATCTTCATGGCCCATGCGGGCGTGACCATCCTGCCGCGTCGCGCAACGAAGGCGATGCAGGACTATTTGGAAGGTGCCTGCATGGCCATGCAGGAGTTTCCGGCAGCCTGGCGTGCGATGACAGAGACCCGCGCGCTGTCCGCGAAGCTGATCGGCGCGAAGGCGAGCGAGATTGCGCTGCTCGGGCCTACATCGGTGGGATTGAGCTTGGTCGCGAATGGTCTGGACTGGCAGCCGGGCGATGAGGTGGTGTGCTACCTGGATGACTACCCGGCCAATGTGTATCCGTGGATCGAGCTTCAGCGGCGTGGTGTGGTGGTGAAGTTCTTGCAACCTGCACAGCTCGGTGTGATTTCGCCAGAAGTCGTAGAGCAGGCATTAACAAGCAAGACCCGACTCGTTGCTCTCGCCTCGTGCCATTTCCTGACCGGCAACCGCATTCAGATCGATGTCATCGGCCAGTTGCTGCACGAGCGTGGCATTCTGTTTTGCCTAGATGCGATCCAAACGGTGGGCGCATTCGAGACGCTGGTGACGCATGTCGATTTCCTCAGCGCCGATTCGCACAAGTGGATGCTTGGCCCTATGGCGGCGGGCATTGTCTATGTGCGCGAGGAATTGCAGGAGCGCCTGCGCCCAACGTTGATCGGCGCATGGAACGTGCACAGTCCGCAGTTCATCGCGCAGGAAGAGATCGTGTTTGAAGCCGGCGCCCGGCGCTATGAACCGGGCGTGCTAAACATGGCCGGCATCCTGGGCATGAAGGCCAGCATCGAACTGCTGATGGAGGCAGGCATTGAGAATGTCGGCGCTCGGCTCCTCGATCTGCGCGAGTGCTTGAAGCATCACCTTCAGCCGCTGGGCTTTGACTTCATCGAGCCCGGTGAAGGCTGTCTGCCTTCCGGTATTTGCACCGCGACTTGGCGTGGGGGCGATGCAGAAAAGCTGTTCAACCACCTCGCAGCGAATCACGTCAATGTGTCGCATCGTCATGATCGCGCGGGCACGGCGTATCTGCGCTTCAGCCCGCATTTCTACAATACGGAAGCCGAGGTCAAGCGCATCGCATCGCTCGTGGCACGGGTGGGATAATGTGTCTGGTTGTGACCAGTCCTTTGCACTGGTGCAAGAACAGCGCTTCTGATTCGATAAGTCTTTTCTCTTTATGTCCGCTGAAGCCAAACTCCAAGCCCTGGGTCTCGAATTGCCTGCCGCCCCGCCCAAGGGTGGCGTTTACAAGCCCGTCGTCATCGTGGGCAACCTCGCCTACGTGTCTGGCCATGGCCCGTTTTGCAGCGACGGCAGTTACTTGACCGGCCGTGTCGGCGCTGATCTTGATCTCAACGAGGGCAAGGCCGCCGCCAAGCAAACAGCCCTCGCACTGCTAGCCACGCTGAAGCAGGAACTCGGCAGCCTGGATCGTGTAAAGCGCGTGATCAAACTGCTCGGCATGGTCAACAGCACGCCCGAATTTGGCGATCATCCCAAGGTCATCAATGGGTGCAGCGAACTCTTCGCCCAAGTCTGGGGAGACGAAGCTGGCATTGGTGCTCGCAGTGCGGTCGGCATGGGCTCGTTGCCTGGCGGCATCGCGGTGGAGATCGAGGGCATCTTTGAGATTGCCTGAAAGCCAGTAGCACCGCGGAAACCAATGACTGATGACTCATGACTAATGACAAAAACGCTTGGTATCACGTCGAAGACGAAGCCACCATCGCCACGCCTGCTCTGTTGCTTTACCGCGAGCGCATCGAGCACAACTTGCAGTTGATGTTGCAAATTGCGGGTGGCCCGGAGCGGTTGCGTCCGCATGTGAAGACGCACAAGCTGGGGCCACTCATCGCGCGGCAGGTGGAGTTGGGCATCACCAAATTCAAATGCTCGACTATTGCCGAGGTGGAGATGACGGCGGATGCGGGCGGCACGGACATTCTTTTGGCCATGCCCGCAGTTGGGCCGAATGCACATCGACTGGCCGAGCTGGCGCTGAAGTTCCCACAGGTGACCTTCTCGACGATTGCCGATGACGAGGAGACGATCCGCATCATCGCAGGGGCTGCGCAGCAGCATCGCCTGGACCTAGGCGTGTATCTGGAAGTGGACTGCGGCATGGGCCGCACCGGCATCGTGCCGGGGTCACATGCGGCGCTGATCGCGCACATGATCAAGGATGCACCGCGACTGCACTTCGCAGGCATTCACGCCTATGACGGGCACATTCACGATGCCGATTTGGACGTGCGGCGTCAGCGCTGCGAAGAAGCCTTCGCGCCCGTGCTGGCGCTGCGGCAGCAGTTGCAAGGCGAAGGCTTGATCGTGAAGGAACTAGTGGCAGGCGGCTCGCCCACGTTTGGCATTCATGCCGAGCACGCGGATCGCACGCTGAGCCCCGGCACGACGGTGCTGTGGGACTTCGGCTATGGCGACAAGCATCCTGATTTGCCCTTCCTGCCCGCAGCAGTGCTGCTGACACGCGTCGTAAGCAAGCCCGGCAACGACCGCATTACCCTCGACCTCGGCCACAAGTCGGTCGCGCCGGAGAATCCGCATCCGCGCGTGCGTTTCGAGGAGTTGCCCGAGGCCAACTTCCTCATGCAAAGCGAGGAGCACTTGGTCATCGAGTTGGAGCAGCGCGAGCGCTTCGCCATCGGTCAAGCCCTGCACGGCATCCCCCGGCACGTGTGCCCCAGTGTGTCGATGCACGGCGAGGCTATCGTCATTGATCAGGGCAAGATCGCGGATCGCTGGCCGATCACGGCGCGGAACCGGCGGATCACGATTTGAAGCAAATCAAAAGTCGTTAAGCCGCACGACCGCCAGGGCTAGAATAAAGAGAAGCAGTGGCACAAGCACCAGCTTCACGTAGTCGCTGCCTCTCTCCTGCATGAGGTCTTTCCTGCCGTTAGGATTATAGCGCTGAATCTCAAGCTCCTTCCAACGCTCTTCCTGGGTCACCTCATGCTGTGCGGCGAATGCTCTGGGATCACTGTTCGTTTGCGATTCAATGGCCGTCACCAAACTAGCGTCACTCGCCATAATGCCACTGACACAGCCGAACACAAGCAGGACCACAAGTCGAGCACATGCGACAAACGAGGGCAGCTTTAGTTTGGGAGGATAAATTATCGCCCTTTTCTTAGACAGCCTAGATATTCTGCACCTAACCGCTTGGCAACACTTTTCTTGGTTACCTCATGCTATGAGGCGAATACCCTGAGATCACCGT
This sequence comes from Verrucomicrobiaceae bacterium, assembly GCA_964203095.1. Taxonomy (GTDB): domain Bacteria; phylum Verrucomicrobiota; class Verrucomicrobiia; order Verrucomicrobiales; family Verrucomicrobiaceae; genus JAEUHN01. The sequence goes on from CAXNNN010000008.1 coordinate 3,630, forward strand.
TCGTTTGCGATTCAATGCCCGTCAGCAAATGAACGTCACTGGCCTTAACGCCACTGACACAGCCGAACACAAGCAAGGCCACAAGCCGAGCGCATGCCACAAACGAGACCTGTTTTAATTAGGTGGGCCAAATTATAACAAATCTCTTAGATATTATAAACGTTTGAAACCCGAGCTCATTGTCTAGCAAAACATCTGCGACATACAGGGGAATTCCTTCAAAGGTGAAGCACCGCCAAACGGCCATTTTCGTTGTCGCCAAGCAGGATTGGCCTCGTTAAGGTAAGATTGTTATGGCCTCACTAAACAAAGTTATGTTGATCGGGAACCTCACGCGTGATCCAGAGGTTCGTTTTACTCCCAAGGGCAGTGCTGTCTGCGATCTGGGGATCGCGGTGAATCGCACGTATGTGACAGATTCTGGCGAGAAAATGCAGGAGACCACCTATGTCGATGTGGTCGTGTGGTCGCACCTGGCGGAGCTGGCGGGCAAGTATCTGCGCAAAGGCCGCGCGGTGTTTATTGAGGGTCGCTTGCAGATGGATTCCTGGGAAGACAAGGCCACGGGCCAGAAGCGCAGCAAGATTCGTGTGGTGGCGGACAACCTCCAATTCCTCGACAGCAAGCGCGAAGGTGAGGAAGGTGGGCCGCCCAGCGGTGGCTACGGTGGTGGCGGTTCTGGCGGCGGCTATCAGCAGCCCAGCCCGCGCCCTGCGAGCCGCCCAGCCGCGTCGCCCCAGCAACGCCAAGCACCACCGCCACGGCAAGCTCAGAACGATGAGTTTGGCGATGGGCCGATCACCGACGGCCTGGATGATGACGAGATTCCGTTCTAGCCCTCGCTGACCACGTTTCATCATTGTGGATCCTGGCGTCACCTCTCGTCGGACCTTCCTCACATCATCACTCGCCGCAGCGGGTTCGGCCCTGAGCCTGACTGCGCTGGCGCGAGATTGGTCGGGTCAAAATCCAGTCCGCTACCCCGATCCCCACATCGTGGTCATTGAGGACGCCTTCAGCAAATACAATCTGGGCAATACCTCGATCCAACGCCTGCACACGGGCGCGCTTTGGGCGGAAGGTCCGGCCTGGAATGCCGTGGGACGCTATGTCTTGTGGAGCGATATCCCGAACAATCTCCTGCTTCGCCGCTTGGATGACGACGGGCACGTGAGCACTTTCCGCCACCCGTCGGGCAACAGCAATGGCAACACATTCAACTTCCAAGGGCGGCAGCTCAGTTGCGAGCATGGGAATCGCCGTGTGGTCCGCTACGAGCACGATGGCAAGGTAACGGTCATCGCCGAAAAGTTTGAAGGCAAGCCACTGAATGGGCCGAACGACATTGTCGTGCATCCCAATGGCAGCATTTGGTTCACCGATGCCGACTAAGGATCCATGATGAACTACGAGGGCAACAAGGGCGCGCTGGAATTGAAGGAAGCCGTCTACCGCGTCGATGCCGCCACAGGCAAAATCGAGAAAGTGACCGGTGGGCTGGCCAAGCCCAACGGCCTCTGCTTCTCACCCGACTACAAGAAGCTCTACATTGCCGACACGGGCGCGCCGAAGAACAATCCTGGCCTTCGAGATTGAAGACGAGAAGACGCTCAAGGGCGGCAAAGAGTTGGTCGACATAAACAAGGTCTGGAGCACCATTGGTGCCCTGGAACAAACCATGGGAAGCGATGGCACAGGACTGAGTGGCAGGTTGAAACGTGCCCTTGACGGACCAGGCACTGGCGCTCTGCCAACAACTGGCGGCGGCTCCGACGGCATTCGCAGCGATGTCGATGGCAATCTCTGGTTCAGCGCTGGCTGGGTAGGCGATGGTTTCGGCGGCGTGCAATGCTACTCGCCCGAAGGCCAACTCATAGGCCAGATCAAGCTGCCGGAAATTTGTTCCAACCTGTGCTTCGGCGGCGAGAAGCGGAACCGCCTGTTCGTGATCGCCAGCACCTCGCTGTAGGCAGTGTATGTGGAATACGCAAGGCGCGCACTTCTGTTAGCAAATGCCGCAAGCGCTTTTCTGTGGCAGAAATGGCAGTTTTAGAAAACGACAAAGTTTAACTTGCCTTAACAACTCCGACCGTGTATATCAGGCAGCTCAACCCTCCTCTACAACAATGAAATCACTCATCACTATCCTTGCGACAGCAGCGCTGGCTTCCAGCGTTTTTGCAGGCCCGGTTTCCTCCGGAAAAAATGCCAAGGCTCCTGTGGCCCCAGCTCCAGCCCCTGGCTGCGATGCTTTCGGTCCTGGCCTTAACTTCGATGTCTTCGCTGGCGCGTTCATCCCTGACTCGGGTGACTCCGAGCTTGGCGGCGGCGTGGGCGTTGGTTACTTCTTCAACCGCTTCGTCGGATTGGACCTGAACTATGGCGTGTATGCTACCGAAAGCGAGCATCACCAGTTCGACGGTAACCTCGTCCTCCGCGCTCCGATCGACAGCCTCTGCATTGCTCCTTACGCACTGGTCGGCGGTGGCTTCTCCACCAACGGTTCCACCGACGGTCTGTATCAAGTCGGCGGCGGTCTTGACGTCCGTCTCCAGAGCCTGAGCAACCTCGGCGTCTTCGCTGAAGGCCTGTATCACTTCGGTGACGAAAATCCTGACTTCACCACGGTTCGCCTTGGTCTCCGCATTCCTTTCTAAGAGGTCTGTGAAGGATTTTTGAATCTGATTCAATCTTGAGAGGGAGCGGGCAACCGCTCCCTCTTTTTTGTGTCCACTTCCCGGTCACATCAAGCTCATCGCATCCACATCCCATGTGACGATGACATCGTCAGGAAAGGTCATCGCCTTGGCCGTCTGTTGAACGAGGCGAGCCAGTGCACGGATGCGGGGCGAACGCAGCAGCAATTGAAAGCGGAACTGGCCGTGTGCCTTCGCTAGAGGTGAGGGAATCGGATCGCTCATGCGCATGTCGGGTGCGAGGGCATCGCGCAGGCGCTTGGCGAGATTGGCCAGCACGAACTCGGCGCGGCCAGCGTGCTTGCTTCGGCTGGTGATGAGTACCACATGATCATTCGGCGGGTAATGCAGCGCCTTGCGCTGATCGAGTTCCTGCTGGGCAAAGCCTTCGTAGTCGCCGTGGCGGGCGAACTGCACCGCCGGACTGTGCGGCGCGAAGGTCTGCACGACGACTTCGCCCTTCACCTCGCCGCGACCCGCACGGCCTGCGACCTGAGTGAGCAGTTGGAAGGTGCGCTCAGCCGCCCGGAAATCCGGCAGGTTCAGAGCCAGATCGGCATTGAGCACGCCCACGAGCGTGACATTGGGGAAGTCGAGTCCCTTGGCGATCATTTGCGTGCCGACCAACATGTCGAGCTTCTGCGAGCGGAACTCGCGCAGCGTGTCGCGCAGTTGGTTTTTGCGCTGCATCGAGTCGGTGTCCACGCGGGCGAGGCGGGCCAGCGGAAAGGTTTGCCGCAGCACCTGCTCGACACGCTCGGTGCCATAGCCGGCAAAACGGATGCCGGGATCACTGCACGCCGGGCACTTCTTCGGTGGCACGCGCCGCGACCCGCAGATGTGGCAGACGAGGTAGTCGTCGCTCTTGTGCCAAGTCATCGGGATCGCGCAGTCCTGGCACTGGCAGACATGGCCGCAGGACTGGCAGGACAGAGACGTGTTGAAGCCGCGCCGGTTGAGGAAAAGGATGGTCTGCTCGCCCTTGTCGAGGCGCTTCTGGATGGCGGCACGCAGCTTCTCGGACAGCACGCGCGTGTCGGGGCTGTCGCCGCCTTTGCGACGCTCCAGGCGCAGATCGACAACACGGATCAGTGGCAGCGATTTGCCATCCGTGCGACGGGTCATACGCAGCATCTCATACTTGCCGCTGATAGCGTTTTGGTATGACTCCAGGCATGGCGTGGCCGAAGCGAGCAGCACCACACAGCCTTCCATCTTGGCCCGCACGACCGAGAGATCGCGGGCATGGTAGCGCGGTGTCTCCTCCTGCTTGTAGCTGGGCTCGTGCTCTTCATCGACGATGATGATGCCCAGGTTCTCCAGCGGGGCGAAAATGGCGCTGCGCGCACCGATGACGATCTGCGCGCGCCGCTCGTGCACCTTGAACCATTCGTCATGGCGCTCACCATCACTCAGATGGCTGTGGAGCACGGCGATGGTTGCTTTGCCATCGCTGAACCGAGCCTTGAAGCGCTCGATGGTCTGCGGCGTCAGGCTGATCTCCGGCACCAACACCAGCGCAGTTTGGCCCCGCTCGATGACGTGCGCGATGGATTGCAGGAAGACCTCCGTCTTGCCGCTACCAGTGACGCCGTGCAGCAGGAGGGGCTTGGCTTCTGCGGGCTTGGCCAGGGCGACGATGACGGACTCGTAGGCGACCTGTTGCTCCTCGGTCATCTTCAGCGGCTGTGTGGGGAGGAACTCCTCGTTCTCGAACGGATCACGCTCCACACGCACCTCCGCACGGGTGATCCAGCCTTTCTTCAAAAGCGGCCCCAGCAAGGTCGAGGCGCGCGGCAAGCCACGCCGCAGTCGGCTCAGCGTGGTTTCACCGCCCGCCGCGAGCAGTTCTTCAATGATACGTGCCTGCATGGGGGCCTTGGCCCGCAGTTTGTCCAGCTCGTCCGCCTTCGGCTCATGCACCAGCTTCAAATGGCTGTCTGTGAGGAAGCTCTCCGGCTTGTCACGCACCGCCTGGGGCAGCATGGCGCGCAGTACATGGCTGACCGGGCACAGGTAGTAATCCGCGACCCAGTGCGCGAGCTTGATCAGCACGGGTGTGAACACCGGATCACCGCGCCCTTGCAGGCTGGCGATCTCTTTCAAGCGGTGCCCATGCGCGCTGCTGGCCATCAAGTCGAGCACCACGCCAGGCACCAACTGCCGTTGCAAAGGCACCATCACCCGGCTGCCAATGCGCACCTTCTCCGCGAGCGCCTGCGGCACGGCGTAGTCGAGCTCGAGAGCCGCTGAGCCCTCGAGCTGCACGCGAGCCACGCCTGCTTGAGTGGAGACCTCTTCCACACCCGGTGCCAATGAGCGATCGACCGCGAACAGCATGTCCTGCTGCGCGGATGGAGTCGATGGCTGAGAGGGAATGGATGACATGATTGGGACCGGTGAGCGGCTTCATTCGCTGAGCTAAGTGTGAAGCGCGATTGAGAACGAAGTCGAAGGGAACTTCACACGACTCCCAATGGCATAACCCAGCGGCTTTCAGGTTGTGAACACAGGCGGATTTCGCCAGTCTATGTCCGCTCTTCCAAATCCACCTTTCACGCCATGACCATCACCCCAGACCAATACGAGAAGCTAGGCCAGTTTTACCTCGGTCGCACATATGACCTGGATGCCAAGAAGCCGAAGGACGACCTGGTGCTCTACGATTCGAAGGATCTCGTGACCCATGGCGTGGTGCTCGGCATGACCGGCTCGGGCAAGACGGGCCTCTGCCTCGCGCTGATCGAAGAAGCGTTGATGGATGGCATTCCGATCATCGCCATCGATCCGAAGGGCGACATCGGCAACCTACTCTTCACCTTCCCTGATCTCAGTGGCGAGAAGCTCATGCCTTGGGTGAACCCGGACGATGCACGGCGCAAAGGCGTGAGCGTGGAGGACTATGCGAATGCGCAGGCAGAGACCTGGAGGAAGGGGCTCGGCGACTGGGGCCAGAGCGTGGACCGCATCAAGACGCTGCGCAGCAATGCGGACATGACCATCTACACACCTGGCAGCAACGCTGGATTGCCCGTGTCCATCTTGAGTTCGCTGGAGGCCCCAGGCGACGAGGTCATGGAGGACCGCGAAATGCTGGGCGACCGCATTGAAAGCACCGTCAGCAGCATCCTCGCCCTGTGCGATGTGGCGGCCGACCCCGTGCAATCGCGCGAGCACATCCTCCTCTCTAACATCATCGCGCACTGCTGGAGCAAGAAGCAGAACGTCACCATCGAGAACCTGGTGCGTCAGATTCAGCAACCACCGATTCGCAAGATCGGTGTCGAGAACGTGGACAACTTCTTCCCTGAGGACAAGCGCAACGACCTCGCGATGAAGCTGAACAACCTGATCGCCAGCCCTGGCTTCGCCGCGTGGTTAGAAGGCGAGCCGCTGGACATCCAGCGCATGTTCTACACGCCCGAGGGCAAGCCGCGTTGCAGCATCTTCTGCATTGCCCATCTCAGCGACACCGAGCGCATGTTCTTCGTCTCGCTGCTGATGAATCAACTGCTCGGCTGGATGCGCGCCCAGAGCGGCACCACCAGTCTGCGCGCCTTGTTCTACATGGACGAGATCTTTGGCTACCTGCCACCAACAGCGAACCCACCGAGCAAGAAGCCGATGATGATTCTGCTCAAGCAAGCGCGTGCGTTTGGCCTCGGCATCCTTGTCGCCACGCAGAACCCCGTGGACTTGGATTACAAAGCACTGTCCAACATCGGCACCTGGTGGCTCGGCCGCTTGCAGACCGAGCGCGACAAGGCGCGCGTCTTGGACGGGCTCGAAGGCGCGGTCAGTGGCCAGGGGGCAAGCTTCAACCGCAAAGAAATGGAAGTGCTGCTCAGCGGTCTGGGCAATCGCGTCTTCTTGATGAACAACGTGCATGAAGACGGTCCGCTCGTCTTTAACGTGCGCTGGATCATGAGCTACCTGCGCGGCCCGTTGGCACGCAATGAGATCAAAACGCTGATGGATCCGATTCGCCCTGCCAAAGCGAAAGGCAAGACCTCAGGCGAGGACGACGGCTTCGCGCCACCCAGTGCATCGGCTTCCGCCAGCACCTCGCGCAACACGCACAAGCCCAAGCTGCCCGATGGCGTGGAGGAATACTTCTATCCCGCTGCCGCAGGTATCCGCGCCGAGCAGCTCTGCTACGTGCCTGCTATGCTGCAAAGTGCCTCAGTGAACCTTGACGATGCCAAGAAGAAGATCAGTGGTCGCAGCCTTGTGACGCGCGTGAACGAGATCGACGTGGAGAACCAAAAGGTGAACTGGGACAAAGCCTTCGACCTGCCCAAGGACCTGGACGCCAGCAAGCTCGGCAGCGGTGCTGAAGAGGGCGAAGTCGAGTATGCCGATCTGCCGAGTGCCGCGATGAAAGCGAAGACCTACGACCAGATCGAGAAGGCCTTCGTCGATCATGTGTATGCGAATCACAGCATCGAAGTCAGCTACAGCCCGCTGCTGGAAGCGTATTCCAACCCCGGAGAAACGCTGGACCAATTCAAAGCTCGCGTGACGCAAACGGCGCGCGAGCTACGCGACAAAGCCATCGAAGACCTGCGCGTCAAAGTCGCGAAGAGCAGCAAATCTTTGGAAGACAAGATCACCAAGGCCATGGCCAAGGTGGATGCGCAGAAAGCCCAGGCCAGCAGCGCCAAGCTCGCCACGGCCGTAAGCATTGGCAGCAGCATCCTCGGTGCCTTGTTCGGTCGCAAGAGCGGCCTCGCCGGAGCCGCCAGCATGGTCAAAGGCACGACCGTTACCAGCGCTTCACGTGCTTGGCGCGAGTCGCAAGAAGCCGCCGCCGCCGAGCAAGACATGGAGCGCCTGAAGATGGAATACGACGCGCTGAACAAGCAGTGCGAGGACGACGTGCAGAAGATCCGCGACCAGTATGACCCGACCACGCTCGCCGTCGAAACGCAGAAGCTCACACCGCTGAAAAAGAACATCACCGCCACCGCCACCGGCATTCTTTGGATGCCCTACGAGCGTGTCGGCGAGGACCTGCGCAAGGCGTGGTGATCGTCACACCTCCTCCCAATACCGCACCAGGCGCTCGATGCTGAGCGCCTTGCCGGTGGCAGGATCGACATCGACCACCGCGCCATTGACGCGCACCCTGCCACGCCCCACGCCGAAGCGTGCGGGCATCATGGTGTGAAAGCGTGTCAACACCGGCTCAATCTGGCTACCGATCACACTGTCCATCGGTCCGCACATGCCGGCATCGCAGAGGAAGGCGGTGCCATTGGGCAGCACACGTTCATCGGCGGTGGGCACATGCGTATGCGTGCCGACCACAGCGCTCACCTTGCCATCCAAGTGCCAGCCCATGGCTACCTTTTCACTGGTCGCCTCCGCATGGAAATCAACAAAGATCACCAGCGTTTCCTTGCGAATCTCCTCCACGATCTGCGTGGCCAGCGGGAAGGGATTGTCCAGCTGCTGGCCCATGAAGACGCGGCCTTGCAGGTTCATCACCGCCACCTTGCCCTTCTTGGTCTCCAGCACGATCCAGCCGTAGCCAGGCGTGCCTTGCGGATAGTTCGCCGGGCGCAGCACGCGGGGCTCCGTGGGCAGGAACTCAACAATCTCCTTCTGATCCCAAATATGATCGCCCGTGGTCACGACAGCGGCCCCAGCTCGCATCAGACTGATCGCTAGCTTGGGGGTGATGCCGCGTCCCGCCGCACTGTTCTCGCCATTCACGATGATGAAATCCAGGGTAAGCTCTTCCTTCAGCTTCGGCAGCAGCTCGCACACCGCCTTGCGCCCAGGTTCGCCGACGATGTCGCCCAGAAAGAGAATGCGTATAGGAGAGAGGTCAGCGGCGTCGGTCACAGATTCCATCCGCTTACTTAGCGGAGGATTGCCACCGTGTTCAACCGGTCTATGATCGAGCACAATGGATCGTCGAAACTTTTCCGTCTTTCACGGGCTCTGTCTGGGCGCGGCGCTGGCTGCGTGCGGTGCACTGGCCCAGGAGCCGCCCAACCCACAGCTCGGCCGCCTTAGCGCCCTGGCCACCGCGCCGGATTGGTCGCAACTGCAAGCCCTGTCGAAGACCCTCACGGGAGACGAGTTCGACGCGGCCTTTGAGACCTTCTACCGCGACGAGCGCCGCTTCCCGCCGCCTTGGCAAAGGGATGCCGGGGGCGTGACCATTCCCACTGGTCGGCCCGATGGCAGCAGCGCGCGCATCGAGTTCCGTGCGCCGAATGCGCCCGAAGCCCAACCACCACGCTACTGGCGCAAGGTCAGTGAGCTGCCGAAGCTGGAAGGCCGTCCGGTGCTCAGCGACCTGAAAATCGCGCTCGACCCAGGGCACATTGGCGGAAGCTATGCCGTCATCGAAGAGCGGCGACTCACCTTCCATCCCGGAAATCCGCAAGAGGCCGTGGTCGAGGGTGATCATGTGCTGAAGGTCGCACAGCTGTTGAAGCCCCGCCTCGAAGCGCTCGGCGCTAAGGTCTCGCTCGTGCGCGAAAACTCCGAGCCTGTGACGGGTCAGCGCCCCGCCGACCTGCGCGAGACTGCCATCAGCCTGCTCCGCGACGCAGGCATCACCAACCCCAAGGAATCCTACGCAGGCCTGAGTGGCGACGAGAAGGTCCTCACGATCCAATGGCAGACTGAGAAGCTGTTCTACCGCGTCAGCGAAATCCACGCCCGAGCCCGCAAGGTGAATGAGCAACTGAAGCCCGATGTCGTGGTCTGCATGCACCTGAATGCCGAGCCGTGGGGACCGAATGGCCAGCACCTATACTCGCCCGTCAATCATCTGCATGTGCTGATCAATGGCTGCTATGCCGCTGATGAGTTGCAGCAGCAGGACATTCGCTTTGAGATGGTGCGCCGCCTCTTCCTCCGCGCGCATGACGAAGAGTTGCCGCTGGCCGAAGCCGTCGCCAAGTCCATGGCTGAGTCCACTGGCCTACCACCCTATGTTTACATGACGCCGAATGCGCGGCTCGTCAGCGCGACCGGCTACGTTTATGCACGGAACCTGCTGGCCAACCGCATCTATGAATGCCCCGTCATCTATCTGGAGCCCTATGTTATGAACAATCAAGACACTTACCAACGCCTGCTCCAGGGCCACTATGTAGGCCGCACGCTGACGAGTGGTCGGCTGCGCAGCAGCATCTATGAAGACTATGCACAGGGCATTCTCGACGGGTTGGTGAACCACTACCGAGCCAAACGTTCATGATCATCCTCATCGCTGGCTGCGGTTTCGTGGGCGAGCGGCTCGCCGACCTTATGCATGAGGCTGGGCACAGCGTCATCGGCCTCACCCATTCGCCCGAGTCAGCAGCACGACTTGCCGAAGGCAAACCCTGGCGCGTGCAGAACTGCGACATCAGCGAGGAGACTGCCGTGCAAGCGCTCGCGCAACCTGTCGACGTGGTCGTGCACTGTGCCAGCAGCAATCGCGGCGGGGCCGACGTGTATCGCGCCGTCTATGAGCGAGGCATGACCAATCTGGCGAACACCTTTCCCCAGGCAACGCTTGTCTTCACCAGCAGCACCAGCGTCTACGCGCAAAATGATGGCAGCACCGTCACCGAAGACGCGCCCGCCATCCCAGATCGTGAGACGGGGCGGATCCTCCGCAACACGGAGGACTTCGTGGTGGCGCGGGGCGGCATTGTCGCGCGCCTAGCGGGCATCTACGGACCTGGGCGCAGTTTCGTGTTGAAAAACCTGCTGGAAAGCAAGTCTGCCATCGAAGGCTATGAAGGCTCGGGCCGCGCCATCAATCAGATCCATCGCGAAGACGCAGCCGCAGCGCTGAAGCACCTCATCGAAAACAAGTGCCGTGGCACCTTCAATGTCGTTGATGACGCGCCCTGCACACAACGCGAATGCTTTGAGTGGCTGGCACCGCTATTCAGCCTACCTCTGCCATCGGAAGCGCCCCCAAACCCGGATCGCAAGCGTGGCAACACGCACAAGTTTGTTAGCAACGCCAAACTCAAGGCCACCGGATGGACAGCCTTGTATCCGAGCTACCGCGATGCCGTTCACCACGACCCGCTGCTCGTGTCATCCATCTTGGACATTGTGATGACCGAAACGGGCACGGCACCCCGCAGCCCAAACATCATCATCATCGGCCTTATGGGCTGCGGCAAAAGCACCGTGGGCCGCATTGTCGCCAGCAAGATCGGCTTTCAGTTCGTCGACACCGATCACCTCATCACTGACGAAGCCAAGTGCAGCATCCCGCGAATCTTTGAACGCGAAGGTGAAGTGGGCTTCCGCGTGCGTGAAAGCGCCGCGTTGCGTTCATTGTTGGGCAAGCGCGGCTGTGTCATCGCTACGGGTGGCGGCATCATCACGCAAACCCACAATCTACCGCTGCTTCGCCACCTGGGCTACATCGTCTGGCTGGATGCCGCCGTGCTCACGCTTGCTCGCCGCACCGCCAGCAATCATGATCGGCCCTTGCTGAATGATGAAGACCCGCAGCTCAAGCTGGAGCGCCTGCTGACCGCCCGCAAACCGATCTACAAGCAACTCGCCGACCTGCGCATTCAAACAGACGATCTCACGCCGCAGGAAACGAGCTACGGCGTCGCCGAAAGCGCGAGCGTTTGGTTTGCTGGACTGCGGTAATGCTCGCCCAGCTTCACCCGCGTCTTGCCCAGTGGTTTGCCGACACCTTCGGCGAGCCCACGGATGCACAGGTGCAAACCGTGCCCCACATTTTGGCCGGAAGGAATGTGCTACTCTCCTCACCCACGGGCAGTGGCAAGACGCTGGCGGGCTTTCTCGGCGTGCTCGATCACTTGTTGCGGTCGCATGAAGCTGATGAGTTGAGCGAGGGCATCCATGCTATCTACATCTCACCGCTGCGCGCACTGACCTATGACATTGAAAAGAACTTGCACGCGCCGCTCGTGGGCATCGGGTTGCAAGACATCATCCGAGTAGCCCAGCGCACCGGCGACACCTCCGCCAGTGAACGAACCAAGCTACGCCGCAAGCCGCCGCACATCCTTTTAACAACCCCCGAGAGCTTGGCCATCCTCCTACCGCAAGAAGGCTACCGGGAAGCCTTATCACACTGCCGCTTTGTCATTGTTGATGAGCTTCACGCGCTGGCTGAGAACAAGAGAGGCGCGCATCTGACGCTTAGCCTCGAAAGGTTAGGTGCTCAGTGCAAAGTGATAAGTGATGAGTCATCAGCACTCCGAGCTGAGCACTTAGCACCTAACACTTTGGTTCGCATCGGTCTCAGCGCCACGGCTGCGCCGTTGTCTCTGCTTGCGCAGTTCCTTTGCGGTGTGGATCGACCATGCGATATCGTGCGCGCCAAGGTCGCCCGCAAGCGCCGTGTCGAAGTGCTATCGCCGCTAAAACGTGATCCGTATCCGCCCGCAGGCTACACCGCCCAGCGCGTGCTCACCGACATCGCGAAGCTGGTCGAGACGAAGCGCAATGTCATCGTCTTCTGCAACACACGCAGCACCACCGAGAGCCTGACCCTGCGGCTGAAGAATGCCTTACCAAAGCTCGCCGCGCAGATTAAGGCACACCATGGCTCACTGGACCGCGACATTCGGCTGGAGGTTGAGGACAAGCTGAAGCGCGGCGAGCTGCGGGCGGTCGTTTGCAGCACCAGCTTGGAGCTCGGCATCGACATCGGAAGCGTGGATTGCGTCGTGATGATCTCCACGCCCAAGGGTATCAGCCGCGCCTTGCAACGCATCGGCCGCAGCGGGCACAGCATTCATGAAGAAAGCCACGGCGTGCTGGTGGCCACCAACGTCAATGATCTGATGGAGTGCATCGTCTGCGCGGAGATGACGCGTCGCGAACAACTCGATGAAGTGCGCGTGCTGGAGCAACCGCTTGATGTGCTCGCACAGCACTTAGTCGGCATGGCGATGGAAGGCGGCTACACCAGGGACACTGCTTTTGCCACAGTGCGCCGTTCACTGCCTTTTGCAAAGCTCACGCGCGAGCAGTTCGACCGCGTCGCTCATTACCTGCAAGGTGGTGGCCGCTCGCTGGAGAGGCAGTATGCGGACACCTTTGGCAAGCTCATCGAAGTCGATGGCTTCCTCGCGCTGCCGTCGAAGAAGGTGGAGCGCGATTACTTGGTGAACATCGGCGTCATTCACACGGAGGGTGTGGTGCAAGTGTATCTGGGCAAGCGCCGACTCGGCACCGTCGATGAGGGCTTCACGAAAGGCTTGAAGCTGGGTGACATTTTTGTGCTCGCAGGTCGCACCGTCCGCTTGATCGAGACCGGTGTAGGCGAGGCGACGGTGGAGGATGCGATGGGCCGCCTGCCCACGGTGCCCGCCTGGAATGCGAACAAGATGCCATTGTCTTCAGGGCTGTGTCGCGAGGTCACGCATCTGCGCAGCGAACTCTCCGAACGCATTGGCTTACAGCACAGTGACGACACGCTCATCGACTGGCTGGTTGAGACATTCACCATCTCCATCACCAATGGCTCCGCCATCGTGCAGCACTGTCGGAATCAGCTGAAGGTCTCACTGATACCCTGCGATGGCTTGTTCCTGATCGAGCGCTTTGCTGATGATCGCGAAGATGATCTGGTGCACTTCTTTTTTCACTCGCTGATTGGTCGAGCAGCGAACAATGCGCTCAGCCGAATCATCGCGCATCGCGTTAAGGAAGCGGTCGGTGGCAATGCGATGGTGACCATCGACGATTACGGCTTCCTGCTGACGCTCAAGTCCTTCCAAGACCTCGGCATCGAAGAGTGGCGCGAGCTGTTCAAGGTGGAGAACGCCGAGCAATCCTTGCGTGCAGCGCTGGATGAAAGCGACTTGGTGAAGTGGCAATTTCGCGGCGTCGCGCAGACCGGCTTGATGGTGCCCCGCAATCGACCTGGCGAGGAGCGAAAGGTGAAACAACTGCGCCTCAGCGCGGAGATTCTATTTCGTGTGCTCACCGAGCATGAGCCGGATCATCCCATGCTGGTGCAGGCGATTCAGGAAGCGACGCATACCTTCCTAGACATGCCCAGCGCGTTAGGATTTCTGCAAGCGGTGCAAGCCGTGCGCTGGGAGCTGGTGCCCGTGCCAGTGGTGAGTCCATTCTCGTTCGGCCTGTTCGCCAGCAAGATCAAAGAAGGCCTGATGCTCGAAAATCCTGAGGAAGCGATCGAGCGCCTGTGGCATGTGTTTGAGAATAAGACGAAGACGGTTTAGCCACGAAAAAGCACAGAGATCACAAAGGCTGGATACCTTCAATTTTATGCTCTCTGTGCTGTTTTGTGGCCATGTCCTCGGTCCCCGCTTTCCACAGGCCAGCAAACACACCACCACGCGCGATTAACTCATCGGGCGAGCCGTGCTCAACGATCTGGCCTTGGTCCATGACCAGCACCAGATCGGCACGACGAATGGTGCTCAGGCGGTGCGCGACGATGAAGCTGGTGCGGCCTTTCAGCAGCGCGAACAGCGCAGCTTGCGTGCGTTGCTCGGTCAGGGGATCAACGGCGCTAGTGGCTTCATCGAGAATGAGCAGCGCGGGGTTCGCGACGAGCGCGCGAGCAAAGCAAATCATCTGCCGCTGTCCCAATGACAAGCCGGAGCCGTGCTCGCCAACTTGCGCATCGAGACCATTCGGAATCGCCGCGATCAAGTCCAGGCAATCAAGCTGGCGCAGCGCCTCGATCACTTCCTCCCGTGTCGCAGCGGGCTTGGTGACTTGGATGTTGTCGAGTACCGTGCCTTGAAATAAAAAGTTTTGCTGCGGCACGACGCCGAGGCAGGAATGAATCGAGTCGCTGTGCAGATGCCGAATGTCGTGGCCATCGAGTCGCACAACACCCTGCGTGGGCAGATGGAACTTGGCAATCAAGCTCGCCAAGGTGGTCTTGCCGCTACCGGTGTGACCAACAAGCGCGACACTGGTGCCGGGTTCGATCTTGAATGAGATATCGCGCAAGGCTGAGCGACCAGGTTGATACTCGAAGCCAACGTTCTCGAACTCGACACTCCCCTGCAAGCGAGCTAGGCGCAGCGCATCGGGTTCATCTTTCCAGGCGGGCTCGGTGTCGAGCACATGGAACAATTTCTCCGCCCCTGCCATCGCGGTAAGAGCTTCATTGAAGAGCTGACCGAGCACCGTGATCGGCTGGAAGAACAAGCCTGCGAGGAAAAAGAACTGAATGACCGTGCCGATGGGCATGGCAATGTCCGGCTGCAAAGCGCGCCAGCCGCCGATGAGCAGCAAGGCGGCGAGGAAGCCTTGAGTGCAAAGTTCCAGCAAGGGCAGGAACTGGCCACCCGCTTTGGCAGAGGCAAAGTTGTAGTGCGCATGATCAGCGACGAGGTCATGGAAGAGTTCGTCATTGATCTCCTGCCGACTGAAACTCTGTGTCACGCGAATGCCGCTAACGCTCTCTGCCATCGTCGCCGAGATACGGCTGTAGCTGTCGCTCTGCGCGCGATACGCAGCCGCGAGTCGTTGGCGGAAGATGCGATTCAACAACCATACGAACGGGGCGATCGCGAGCGCACCGAGGAACAGCCACACGTCCGTCCACAGCATCAACACTGAGCAACCGAGCATCTGCCCGCACTGCACCAGCGTGACGAACAGCACCTGCTGCACGCCTGCGCGCACGTTCTCGGCATCGCCCGTCAAACGACTGATGAGTCGGCCCACGGGGCGTGCTTGGAAGTAGCTCATGGTCAAGCTCAGCCAGTGGCGAAACAAGTCGCGGCGCAGATCGTGAATAACTAGCTCGCCGAGTTCTTGCGAGAACTTCACGCGGAAGTGAAACACGATCTCGGTGACCAAGGCAAAGGCAAAAAAGGCGATGGCGGCGTGCTTTAACCCTTCGACATCCTTGGCTGCCACAGGGCCATTGATCACCGCCCCGATGGCCCACGCCAGCACAGGCAACTGAATGCCGCGCGCGAACACACAGGCCAGCAACCAGCCAGTCTTCCTCTTGTAGGGGCGTGTGTAGCCGAGCAACCGCTTGATCAAGCGGAAGGATAACGGCGCTTGCTTGCGCTCCTCCAGTTCATCGATGGGTTGCGAGGCACGAGTGCGCTCAATGACATCGCGATTCACGATGCCGGCAATGCCGCGCTGATTGACGTGATCGCTCATGCAGCACCTCCTTTCATCTGCGCTAGCAGTGCATCGCGGTAGTAGCCATGGCGTTCGCTCAGTTGCTCATGCGTGCCTTCCGCCACAATGCGGCCTTCGTGAAGCACGACAATGCGATCCGCATAGCGCACCGCGCCCAAGCGATGCGCGATGATGAAGCAGGTGCGGCCTTTCATGGCGGTGTCGAGCGCAGACAAGATCTCCGCCTCGGTCTCGGTGTCCACGGCGGCGGTCGGATCATCGAGAATCAGGATGGCGGGATCAAGGATCAAAGCACGCGCGAGGGCGAGGCGTTGACGCTGACCGCCGGACAAGTTGCCACCGTTCTCGTGCAGTAGGGTGTCGTAGCCCTGGGGCAGCTTCTCGATGAATTCGTGCGCAGCGGCTAGCTTCGCCGCGTGCTTGATCTGCTCGCGTGTGGCGTCCGTTTTACCAAAGGCGATGTTGGCTGCCACGGTCGCGCTGAACAGGAAACTCTCTTGAAACACGAGGCCCACTTGCTTGCGCACATCAGCCAGCCTCCACTCGCGCAAGTCGTGCCCATCGAGTATCACGCGACCAGCATCGGGATCATAGAAGCGCGGGATCAAGTGGATCAACGCGCTCTTGCCTGACCCCGTAGGCCCGACGAGGGCGATGCGCTCTCCGGCTCGCACTTTCAAGGCAATGTCGTGCAGCACGGTATTGTTCTCTTTGAAGGCAAAGCTCACACGCTCAAAGCAGATGCGGCCCTGTGCGCGGTCCATGGCTCGGGCTTTAGGCACATCCGTGATTTCGGGATCGGTGTCGATGATCTCGAACACACGCTGCGCACCCGTGAATGTCTGTTGCAGGTTGTCCGCGATGGCAGCGACGGCATTCACTTGAGCGGAGAGTTGTTGCAAGACGCCAGCAAAGACGACCAGTCCGCTGCCGAGCGGGATCTGGCCCTGAATCGTGAGCCAACCGCCGTAGCCCAGCAGCACAGCCATGCTGGTGTGATTGAGCAAATTTACCACCGGGTGCAGCACCGCGAGCTTCAAGAATACGCGACGCTTCTGATCGTGCACCGCGTCATTCGCTTCATCAAAACGGCGCGTTGCCCACGGCTCCAGCGCGAAGGCTTTGACGATGCCGATGCCGCGCATGAGCTCCTCAAACCGCAGCACCAGCTTGTCCACGAGGTCGCGATTGGTGTCGTAGTCCTTGCGCAGCCAGCTGGCGAACAGCACCACCGTCAGCCACACCACGGGCAGCGGCATTAGGCAAGCCAGGGTCAGCCATGAATAAATGCGCACGAGACAAACAAAGTAGAAGGTGAAGGCCAGCAGCGTGTTTACGCTCTGCACCAGCACGCCGTCAATGAACAGGCGCACGGCCTGCGTGTCGCCGGTCACGCGATTGATCAATGATCCCGTCGCACTCGCGTCGAAGAAGCGAAACGAAAGCCGTTGCAGCTTCGCATACACGAGGCTGCGCAGGCCAACGACGATCTGCGCCTGACCGAGACGCGAGTTCGTTACCGCCGCAAGATAGCTCAGCCACGCCCGCAGCGCCGCCAGGAGAAACACACCAAGACTCACGACCGCAAGCACCTGGATCGGCGGCCACGATGCAGGCGGCTGCCAGCCAAA
>CAXNNN010000009.1:0-20854 GCA_964203095.1 Verrucomicrobiaceae bacterium
TTATGTTGTCGAAAATCAGCCCTTCCGATAGAACTTCATTTCGCTCAACATCGCACCACTGTATATCTCCCCATGGTCTGGAAACTTCTCTCTGGCATCTCGGCAGCCTGCCTCGCCGTGGCGGCATACTATGCCTTCATCAGCAAAAACGACATCAACACGGAGCGTGAGGGCGAAAAACGCGCCATCGCAAACCTGTCTGAAGTCAGCACCCGCAAGGCTGCAGCGGATGAAAAGCTGAAGCAAAAGCAAGAGCAGCTCGTCGCGCTGAACCTGGACCTGGAAAAAGTCAAAGGTGACGTGGTAGCCGCTGCCGCTGAGGCTCAGGAAAAGGAAGCCGCCTTGCAGTTGGTGAAGACCAATCTGGAACAGACCTCGCAGCAACTGGCGGCGGTCGAGAAAAAGATCGAAGAAGCAGGCGACATCGAGAAGCTGCTGGCCCAAGTCAATGCTTTGAAGAAGGACAAGGAAGCTGCAGACTCCGCCCTGGCTGCCGAAAATCAGCAGGTGGAGCAGGCCAAGGAGCGCGTGGCCTCGCTGCAGAAGCAGATCGAAGTCAGCCGCGAAGCTGAATCTCGTTCCCGCAAAGGTGAATTGGAGCCAGGTTTCACGGCTCGCGTGGCTCAGGCATTCTCCGAATGGGGTTTCACCGTACTGAACAAGGGTAACGCCGGTGGCATCATCGCCAATGCTGAACTCGACGTGAAGCGCGGTTCTGATATCGTTGCCAAGCTCAAGGTGCGCAATGTCGAGCAAGCCATCTCCGTGGCCGACATCGTTCCAGGTAGCCTCGGTCAAGGTGACGCGATTCGTGCTGGAGACTTGGTCGTGGCCGCCCCGGTCGTGAAGAAAGAAGTTGCTCCTCCTTCGCCCCCACCCTCGACGGAGCGCTCACCCGCCGTTGCTCCAGCGCCCGCTGCCGGTGCTGATCCCTTCGCAGCGCCAGGCGCGGCCCCTGCGGCAGCGCCAGCCATGGCTGATCCATTTGGTGCACCTGCCGCCGCTCCGGCTCCCGCACCAGCTGCTGATCCTTTCGGGGCTCCAGCTGCTCCTGCGACAGGCGCAGGCACTCAGGCCTCGCCTTCCACGGCCGACCCCTTCGCCAAGCCCTGATTTGTTTCTTAACTTCCGCACTTCTTACTGCTCTCTATGACCAAGGTTCTTCTACTTCTCAGCGCCGTTGTGATGGCGATCGCTGGCGTCTTCGCCTATCAAAATGGCCGCGCCTACAAGGAGGTGCGTGAGCGCACCAAGACCACTCATGTCAAGGTTCGCACCGGGTTGGCCACTCTGCAGGAAGCAGTGGACGGCGTTGCCAAGGTGACGGGTGACATCGCGGGTGTTTCCACCCAGAAGGAAACAGAAGATGAAAAGCTCAAGTCCAACAAGCTGAAGATCGCCCAGACCGACAGCGAAGCAAAGCGGGTGGAAGAAGAGTTGAAGGTCAAATCGGGCAAGATGGCTGAGCTCAATTCTAAGCTGAACTCGCTGCCAGCGGGCTTCAACCCCAAGACCATCGCGGAAGACTTGAACAAGATTAAGCAAGAGATTGTTGAGCTTCAGACTCAGGCGGAAGCCAAGAAGCAGGAAGTGGCTGCCGAGGACAAGAAGGTCGACGAAGTGAAGAAGGGGCTGGACGAGATCGTGACACGCATCGTCTCCCGCAAGAAGTCCTTCGATCGCAACTCGCTGACCGCTCGCGTGGTGGCCGTGAATAATGACTGGGGTTTCGTGGTGATTGATGCTGGCGAAAAAGAGGGCATCACGCCTGATACCAAGCTCTTGATTACCCGTGGCACCGCTACCGTTGGTAAGCTCAGCATCCTGAGCGTAGACGGTGGTCGTACGGTGGCCAACATCCTGGGCGATACCCTCGCTCCTGGCATGGCCCCTGCGCCCGGCGACAAGGTGATTCTGGAAAACCTCTTCCAATAATTCCCTCATCCCTCTCCATCGTTCCCTGATGAAAGACCTCGTGACTCGTTCGCTGTTGACTGCGCTATTGCTGGCCGCGGTGCCTGCCTGCGAAAGCAACAAGCCCAAGAAGCCTAAGCCCGTCCCACCTTCCTCGGACCTCAGTGGTCAGCCCTGGAATCGTCCCCGCAGTTGGGAAAATGGTGGCCGGTTCGGTGGTATGATGCCGCAGTCCCGCTAGGACTTGCCTCACCTAAATTGATTGTTTCAAGCCCGAAGCCGGCTACGGCTTCGGGTCTGTTTTTTAGCGGTGCTTGTGAGTGCCGTTCTGGCCAAAAGCGCAGGCGCACTCAGTCGTCGTCCATGGGCTTGGAGATGCTGCTGAACTCCAAGGGAAAGCGCCGGGCAAGGGCTTTCGGGGTGATGTAGGAAATGAGCTGCGCCTCCTGCCAGTCAGCCAGACCCCAGTATTCGTGAGGGAGTCCCATGATCACGGCGGTGCAGGTGGGCATGCGTGGAACACCAGCGCGGGCCAGCATGCGGTCACAGAACTCGTGCAACCCCGGATTGTGTCCCACAAAGACCACATGTTTCTTTGCTTCCTCCACGTCGCGCGTCACAGTGAGGATCGTGTCTGAAGCGGCCAAGTAGAGACGCGAATCCAATATCAAATCCGTTGGAGCAAGGCCGAAGGCGTCGCGTGCGAATAGGGCGGTGGTGAGCGTGCGAATGGCAGAACTGGAGATGATGCACTCCGGGCGGGTCATAAGCGCTTCCTGGCCGCTGCCGCCGAAATAGGTCTTTTGTAAAAAGGAGCACACGGCCGCCGCGGCCAGCTTCCCACGCTCATTGAGCGGTCGGTCGTGGTCATTCAGTCCTGGGTGATCCCAGCTGGACTTGGCGTGACGCAGGACAGTCAGATACTTCATTTGAGCTAACAAGACATTGGCTGTGCCATTGTGCTTAGCCGTTGTCAACTGAGGGTCTTCACCCCGGATGAAGGCGAATCGGACAAAGAGGTGGACGCTGTTGGCTGTCCTGCGGAACGTGCACTGTGCCTGACTTGCCATCTTCTTCTCTGCCCATGTGTGAAAAGCGCGTCCCTTGGTGGTTGTGGCTGCAGGTTCTGTGTCTGGATGCGCCGCTGGTTGCGGTGCTGTGGGGGGCGGCTCTCGGAAAGAGTCACTATCTGCACCTGCCACCTGTTTATTTGTGGGTCCTTGGCTTGGCGACTTGGCTGATTTACCTGGTGGACCGAGTAGCAGACCATGAGCCAGGGCGGTCGCCTGAGAGTGCGCGGCATCGGTTTTGCAAGCGGTATCAACCCTGGGTCTGGGCGGTTGTGGCGGTCGGTGGTGTGGGGCTGGGCTGGCTTGCACTATCCCGCCTGCCGGTAGCGCTGGTCGGACAGGGGATGGTGATTGCGATGCTGGCCACGCTCTATTTAGCGGTGTTTGCGGCACGGCGAAAAGCCTGGCTTCATGGCCTGCTGCTGGTGATCGCCCTCGGCATGGCCGTGATTTTCATATTGCAAATGCCCGGTTCTAGTGAGGGGGTTCGGGGGTGGCGACTGGGCATCGCTGCGGTCGTGGTTTTCATCTTCATGCGCTTACTGGTCCATCGTGACCGCGAGCTAAGGTTGCTCAAGACTTTCAAAGAGCCCCTAGCCGCGCTGCTCTTCACACTGGGCTGTTCTGCGGGCGTGCATTTTTGGACGCCCCCTGAGCATGGCGTGCTGTGCGCTGAGACTTGGCTGTTGTGGGGTCTATTCGCCTTGAACTTGTGGTGCATCTCGGCGGCTGAGCATTTCCATGCCGCGCCGGATCGGTCGGTGCCGGTTGACCTTTCGATGCTTGCCATTGCCCTGGTGAGCGCTGGCGAGTGGCTCAAGGGTAGCCATGCGAGCGCCGGCGTTGTGATTGAGTGTGTGCAGCTGTCGGCGCTCTTGCTGGCGTTGCTGCCTTTGTGGATGCGACGGATACCGCTGCCACTCTATCATGTGCTGGCGGATGGTGTCTTGGTGTTGCCGCTTGGCAGGCTGTTTTGGCGACTGTCAGAATGAAGTTCGTTTAAAAATTATCACTTCAAGTTTTGCTTTTTCCTCATTTTTCGCTGAAATTTTAGTGCTTCTATGCATCAATTCCTAAAACTCCTCAGTTAACGCCCCTGCCTTCATGGATTTTCCCGACCGATACATAGGCAAAGCCTTCCGCGATGTACTGCTGCTTGGGGCGGTCCTGGCGCTGATCAACTACCTGGCCGCCCTTTCAGATTTTGGCTGGATGCGCCTGAATCCGAGTCCCTGGCTTTTGCTACCGGCTTTAATCGGTGTTCGTTATGGTGTGATCGCAGGCGTGCTGGCGGGGCTTGTGGGCGGTGTCGGCATTGCCGCGGTGAATGCGGGCATGTCCAGTCTGAACACGCACCAGTATGTGCAGCAGCATTCCTATTTTTTCGCACTGCTCATCCTGGCTGGTTATCTGGCGGGTGAATGCCAGCGCTTTCTGTGGAAGGATAACCTGAGTCTGCGCACGCTGACCGACCGACAAGCCGACGAGAATGCTCGGCTGCGCGCGGAGTTGGACATTGCCCGCGAAACTCGGCAGCAGTTGCAGCAGCATCTAGCGCTGAATCACGCGGAGATGACCGGTTTGGATGAGGATCTGCGGAAGGTCATTGGTGGGTCGGGGGATGGCCTGTTTGAGCGGTTCCTGGCTGCCGCCCAGCAACACACGCAGGTGGTTTCGGCGGCGTTTTATCGGCGTCAGGCCGGGGCTTTACAGCAGGTCGCGGTGCTCCACGCGACAGAACGCCTTCCCGCCATGCTGTCCTTGACCGAGGCACCCATGGCGCGTCGGGCATTGGAAGAGCGTATGCTGGTTTCCGTCGCCTCAGCGGTCGAGTGCTCTAGCACGCAGCCGTATTTGGCGGCCTTGCCTTTTGAGGACTCCGAGGGTGAGGGTGTTCTCCTGATTCAAGACATGCCTTTGCGGACTTTTAACTGGGCGTATCTGGCCCGCGTGGAGCTGATGTTGCAGTGGGTGCTGGCGCTGAAGCAGCACCGCGATGACTTGGCGGGTGAAGGGCAGCAATTGGCGACTATCAAGGCTTTCCGACTAGCGGTTGAGAGTGCGCTCGTTGCTGAGCAGGTGCATCACGTGCCATCGGTGGTGGTGCGGGCTGATTTCCAAGACGCGCAGGTGGCGCTAGGTAGCAAGGTGGAGCTGGGCTTGCTAAAATTGCTGCCGTCTACGGCGGTGGCTGCGCAACTGACTGATGGGGGCAGCTTGCTCGTGCTGCTACCCTTCGGTGGTGAGATGGAGGCCACCGCCTTGATCCGAGAATGGCAGAGCACGGGCATGCAGCTTCGGGCCAGTCATTACCTCGTCGCTGGCACTTCGGAACTGGATGAGTTCTGGCAGCATGTAGCGCAAGCTTGAGCGAGGGACTGTCGCTATGGAAAACTCCTTCGCCATCCTCGTGCTCGTCGGGCTCGCAGCACTACCGTTGCTTTTTTCCTGGCTGATCGTGGTCTTGCCCTCCAAGCGCCGCGAGGCTTTGGGCCTCATCGTGGCGAATCCGCTGCACGCAGCTCCGCTGGCCAATGTGCAGTCCGTCATTCCACAGCCGCTGGTGGCGATGAGCCGGCAGTTGAGTAGTGCGGCCATGACGGCGTTCATCGTTGGTATGCGCCACCTGCCAGTGGAGCAGGCCGCCCCTTTGCTATCGCGCTACATGCGCTGCGATGATCCGGCGCTGCAATTGTATGCTCAGAGTCTCTTGGCGCAGGGACAGGAGCGCTGGCAATCGAATTCGACTGCACTGCGCCGTGCTCCTGAGGACGATGCACGCGCCGCTGCTTGGCTCCTGGAAGCGGGTCTGATCCTGGCAAGTCCGACGTTGTCGAGTGCTACAGAACGCAGTGGTATCTTGCGAGAACTTGCCGCTTTGGCGCAGCAAAGACTGGCGACTTGCGAACCGACCCCCATGCTGCTGTCGGCGGCTACGGAAGTGTTTCTTGAGGCCGGGCTGGCTTACGAGGCGTGGGTGGCTCTGGATCAACTGGACACTTCATCGCCGCTGCGCCTGAAACTTGAACCTGCTGTCGTTCATGCACAGCGATTGCAACGTTTAGCATGACAACTCATGGTTGCTAAACACACAACTCTTGCGGATGTTTGTCTGGTGCTCGAAGGCACGTATCCCTATGTCTCGGGCGGGGTGTCGACCTGGGTGCATCAGATCATGGGCATGTTCCCTGATTTGAACTTTGCCATCTTTTATCTCGGTGCCCAAAAGGACCCGAACTGCCAGATGAAGTATGAGTTGCCGCCGAACTTGGTGGCGCTGGAGGAGGTGTATCTCTTCGATCTGACGGTGAATGACGGCGGCATCCTCGGGGGTATGGGCGGGCGCTGGCAGCTCTTTTATGAGAGTGTTCGCAAGCTGGGCGTGCGACTACCTAAGGGTGACGCGCATGACCTTGAATTGCTGCGTTCCATCCTGGCGCACATCACCAAAAACTCGCGTATAAGCTTCGACACCTTCTGGCGCAACGAAAGCACCTGGAGCGTAGTGCGTGAACTTTATGATCGCTACGCTCCAAATGAGAGTTTCATCGATTTCTTTTGGACCCTGCGCTTCTTGGTGCAGCCACTGTGGAAGCTGGCGCGGGCCATGCACCGCATGCCCGAGGCCAAGATTTACCACACGGCATGCACTGGCTACGCGGGGCTCGCAGCCGCGCTTGCCTCGGCTGAAAAGGGCAAGCCGTTGGTGCTCACTGAGCATGGTATCTACCTGCGGGAACGCATCGCCGACATCTGCCGGAGCCCGTGGATTCCTGATCATCTGGTGCGCCACCCCAACTTGAATGAGCCGCTAGGCAGTCTGCGCCGCTTGTGGATCGGATTCTTCGATGTGGTGGGTCGCCTGTGCTACGCGCAGTCGTCGGACATCGTCAGCTTGTTTGGCAAGAATGCGCTCGCCCAGCAGCATTTTGGAGCGGAAGCGGGCCGAATGACCATCATTCCAAATGGCATTCGGACGGAGGCTTTTGAGCCGGTGATGCTGAGGCGAGCTGAGCGCCGTATCGCGCAGCCAGGTAGTCAAGTGGTGGGCTTTTTGGGCCGGATTGTCAGCATCAAGGATGTCAAAACACTGCTGCGCGCTGCGGCGAAGGTGTGTGCTGTGCTGCCAGCTGCCAAGTTCATCATCGGTGGGCCGCCCGATGAAGAGCCGGAGTATGTTCGGGAGTGTCTCGACCTGAAGGCCCAGCTGGGCTTGCAAGACCGAGTATCGTTCATTGGTCCCGTAAAACGCGATGCATTCTTGGTGGAGATCGATGTCATGATCCTCAGTAGTATCAGCGAGGGATTGCCCTTTGTGATCATCGAAAGCCTTGCGGCTGGCGTGCCTGTGGTCTCGACCGATGTCGGTGCGTGCTCGGAATTGTTACGCGGCAGACCTGATGAATCGCCCGCCTTGGGTGAGGCAGGCCTGATAGCTGAGGTCGGGAACAGTGATGAACTGGCAGCGCATTTGGTCCGCGTGCTGACCGACGCCGACCTGCTGGAAAGCTTGAGCCAAGCCGGTTTGCAGCGCGTGAAGCAACTCTACCAGGAGCACACGGTACAAGAGTCTTATCGGGACCTTTACCAGAAACATCTCGATCGTTTGTCCGTGGTCGTGGGTCACTAATGATTGGATTCTAATTATGGCTGGCATCGCATTCCAACTCCGTCGCTTGAGCGCATCCAACACCTATGCGGGACAGCTTGGCGCGTATGCGAGCGCTGCCGTGATCAGCGCTGGGCCGTGGATGATTTCCATTCTATCGCTCATGCTGCTGACCTGGCTTTTGCATCAGGTGCTGCCGGATGAGCGGGATGAGATTCGGCTGTTCTCCTCGGCGGTGACGCATGTGTATGCCTTCGCACTGGTCATCACAGGACCGTTGCAAATCCTGCTGACGCGCTACACGGCGGACCAGTATTCCCTGAACACGCCGGAGCGTGTGTTCCCCAGCTTTCGTGGCGGGCTCGTGGTGGCGAGCGTGCTGTCGGCAGCGGTGGGTGGTGTGTTCTTCGTTGGCTTCGTGCCCGCGCCAACGTGGCAGTTCCAAGTCGGCGCAGCAGCACTGCTGGTCTACGTGTCCTGTATCTTCGTCGCGAGCGTCTATCTGAGTGTGCTGCGCGAGTATCAGCGCATCGTGTTGGCGTTCCTGGTCGGCTATGGGTCGGGTGTAGCGGCGGCGTGGTATCTGGCGCAGACGCATGGCATCACGGGTGCCATGGCGGGGCTGGTGGCGGGGCATCTGGTGCTCTTCCTTATGCTGGCAGGCAGTGTGCGTCGAGAGTTGGGCAAGGGCGTGGGCTCCATGTTTGCGTTCCTGCGTGCTGCCTTGAAACTGCCCGACCTGCTGCTCTGCGGCCTGTGTTACAATTTGGGTATCTGGATCGACAAATTTTTGTTCTGGTGGCTCTCGCAGAGCAATGTTCAGGTGTCGGGTGCTCTTCACGCCGCGCCGGACTATGATTTGGCGATCTACCTGAGTCTCCTGTCGATCGTGCCGGGGATGGCTGTGTTCATTTTGCAGGTGGAGACGAGCTTTGCTGAACGCTTCAAAATCTACTTTGACGCCGTGAACCATGGCCGATCGCTTGCCGAGATCGTTGAGGCCAAGAACCAGATCATCCTTAGCCTGCAAACGGGCTTCCGCCGCTTACTGAAAGTCCAGGGGCTCACCACGGTGCTGCTGGTCGTAGGGTCGAATGCCCTGTCCTCGGTCTTCCATGTTGGCTTTGTGCAGATGGGCATATTCCGTATCACACTCTTCGGGGGCTTTTTGTTGATGGCCTTTCTGGCCATGCAGACCGTTCTGTTCTACTTCAACGACAGGCGTGGTGCCCTGCTATGCTCAGCGGCCTTCCTGATCGCGAATACCATCCTCAGCCTCTTAACGGTGCTGCAAAACGAGGCCTGGTATGGCTTCGGCTTCGTCGTCGCCAGCGCCACCGGCTTGCTCATCGCAGCAACGCGCGTGAATGCGCGCCTTCAGGATCTGGAGTATCACACCTTCACCGTGCAGGAGGCGTAGCAGTCAGCGAGATGCAGGCTGCGTGAAAGCTTTGATCGTGCCTCCGGCACGCTGATTGCGGAGGGTTACATGGTATCTGACACGGCCTTTTCTTGGCTTGCGTGGTTTGTTCAAAAATTTTCAAATCGGTTGTTGCAAAAAGCTGCTCATTTTCTACCTTCGCTCCCTTGTGAAATTTTTCACAAGCTCACTTATTGAACCTGACTGACCATGGGTAATTTCTTTCCGCGCTGGACAAACTGGGTGCCGCTCAAGCTCGCAGTGGCTGCGGTGTTTGTGGTGATCGGAGTTTCGGTTGCCATGCCCTACTACGCGACGCCGAAGTATGCGCGAGTAGGCTATCAGCCGACACAGCCGGTGCCGTTTTCGCACAAGATTCACGCTGGTCAGCTCGGCCTGGATTGCCGTTACTGCCACAGCTTTGGCGAGCGCAGCAGCCATTCCAACGTGCCAGCTAACCAGGTGTGCTTTAATTGCCATGGCGCAGGCAAGGGGCAGATCAAGCTCGCCAGCCCCAAGCTAGAGCCGGTGCGTAAGGCGATGGAAACTAACGAGCCGATCAAGTGGGTGAAAATTCACAAAGCACCTGACTACGTTTACTTCAACCACAGCGCTCACTTGAATCGAGGCATCTCTTGCGTGTCTTGCCACGGGAAGGTCAACGAAATGGAAGTGGTGCATCACGACCAGCCGCAGAGCATGGGTTGGTGCTTGGATTGCCACCGCAACCCCGAGAAGAATCTTCGCCCACTCACGGAGATCACCAACCTGGACTGGAAGCCTGAGAGCCTAGCTCGCGACGGCTTCTACAAGGGGCTGCTCGACAAGAAGGTACCGGCCGACGACATCGCTGCCGCTATATCGGGCGACGAGCATATCAAGGGCGCTGATCTGGCCGCTCTGGTGAAGCTGGCCGAAGACAAGTATGGCAAGTCGGTGACTCAGAAAGAGGTCGGCCTGCAGCTCAAGAAACACTGGGAGATTCAGCCCCCACAGGACTGCACAGCCTGCCACCGCTAAACCATTTTCGAGGACGCACGCATTCAATGAAAAGGATTTGGCAACACCCTGACGAACCGAATACCGGCCGCCGTTACTGGCGCAGCATGGGCGAGCTGGAGCAGCGCGAGGACTTCCTGAAGAATCTGGGCCGCGAGTTCCCGAACGGTGATGAACTGAACGATGAAGAGCGCGAGAATTCCCGCCGCAGCTTCTTGAAGATCATGGGTGCCTCCGTGGGCATGATGGGTTTGGCAAGCTGCCGCCGTCCGACCACGCACATCCTGCCTTTCACGCAGAGCGTTGAGTGGGTGGTGCCAGGCAAGTCCGTCTACTATGCAACGTCGATGCCGCGACCTGGTGGTGCGACACCAATGGTGGTAACGACCTATGAAGGTCGGCCGACGCACCTGGCGGGCAATCCGCTGCATCCTTCCACGAGCGGTGGCTTGGATTCTTTTGCACAGGCATCGATCCTAGATTTGTATGACCCAGAGCGTTCGCAGTATCCGACCAAGGTCGGCAAGCGCACCGGCTGGAAGTGGGTGAATCACATCTTCAAAAATCTGAAGAATAAGCTTCACGAAACCGCGGGCGAAGGTCTCGCGCTGCTCGTGGGTAATGAGCCAAGCCCGACTGTGGCCCGCCTGAGGGCCGAGGTGCTGATGCTGTATCCCAAGGCCAAGCTGTTCCGCTACGAAGCCATTAGTAAGGATATGCAGAAGGCTGTGAATGCCAGTCTTCTTGGAGTTGGCGTCCAGCCAGTCGTGAAGCTGGACCAAGCGAAGACGATTCTCTCGCTGGACTGTGACTTCCTCGGTCTGGACCCTGTTTCCGATAACTCGGTGGCGCAGTTCGCTAAGCATCGCGCCGCAGACAAGCCAGACGAGGCGGACCAGATGAACCGCCTCTATGTGATCGAGAACCGATACACGGTCACGGGTGGAGCTGCTGACCATCGTAAGCCTCTGGCTGCAAGCCTGTTGCCCGTTGCGGCTGCATCTTTGGCCGCTGAAATCGGCAGGCTAGCAGGCGACGCAGCGCTTTCGTCTGCTGCTGCATCTTTGGCCGCTAGCGCAGACGCCGCACTCATTGCCTGGATCAAACCTGTAGCGGAAGATTTGTTCGCCACCAAGGGCAGGGCTGTTGTGCTCGCTGGCAGTCGCACAGACGCTGTGGTGCAGGCTCTCACCGTTGGCATTAACAACACGCTCGCCGCCTACGGTCCAGTGATCGAGGCCTTCCAGGTTGATGAGCAGGCTGCTGGCTCCCTGGCTGAACTGGCTGAGTTGATCAAGACGGACAAGATCAAGACCGTGGTTTCCTTCACGGCCGCTGACCCGACCTACGACGCTCCTGTGTCGCTGAACTTCAAGAAGTTGCTGGTCGAGAAGAAGACAATCACCATTCATCACGGTGTGCGGCGCAACCACACGGGTCGCACAGCCGACCTGCACGTGCCAGCTGCCCACTATCTGGAAGCCTGGGGTGACACCACCACGCAGAGCGGTGTGTATTCCTTGGTGCAGCCGATGATTCAGCCGTTGTTTGGCGGATTGTCCGAGATCGAAGTGCTCCTCGTTTTGCTGGGCAAGAAGAAGATTCTTCCCCCCGAAACCTCTGCTACTGCTCCGGCAGCAGCCGTAGTGCCGACCGAAGATCCAGCCTACGCAGCCGTGCGCGAAACGTTTGCGCTAGCTGCTGGCGGTCTGGACGAAGTGAAGTGGAACTACACCTTGCGTGATGGTTTCCTGAAGGGTAGCGCTGGCAAGTCTGCCGCTGTGACTGTGAATGTCGCTGGCATTGCTGAATTCGTAGCCAAGGCCAAGGCTGCTCCTGCCCTCACAGCTATTTCCCCCGAAATCGTGTTGGTGCCTGACAGCAGCATTTACGATGGCCGCTTCATCAACAATGCTTGGCTGCAAGAAGCGCCCGATCCGATCAGCAAGTTGACCTGGGACAATGCGGCGCTGATCGGCTCCGTAACCTACAAAGCGCTCGGCCTGAAATCGGCATTCACCTCCGGCAAGAGTGATGGCATCATCGATGCTGTATTTGGTGCCGGCAAGGGCAAGGTCGATGACGCTGACGTGCTCGAGAATTTGGTGCACAAGATTCGCATCACGATTGGTGACCGTGTCCTCGAAATTCCAGCGATTGAAGCGCCTGGCCATGTGTCGAACTCGATCACGATCTCCCTTGGCTACGGTCAGGATCGACCCGGCAACGTCGGCAACCTCGCGGGTTTCAACGGTTACAAGCTTCAGGGTGAACTCAATGAGTTTGTGCTGACCGGCGCGAAGGTGGAAGTGCTCCCTGATACTTACCAGCTCGCCATCACTCAGGAGCACAACTCCATGGAAGGACGCAGCGTGTATCGCGAAGGCACCACCGAGACGTTGAAGAAGGACCCGACCTTCGCGCAGACGACCGGCATCGATAGTCATATCCCACCGTCGATGAGCTTCTACGAAGGTCAGTTCGGTGAGAAGAAGGATTACAGCAAGCCAGCGGACGAGGGTTTCGACTTCAAGAACAAGCATCAGTGGGGCATGACCATTGACCTCAGCAAGTGCATTGGTTGCACGGCTTGCTTGATCGCCTGTCAGTCCGAGAATAACATCCCTGTCGTGGGCAAGGATCAGGTCCAGAAGGGACGCGTGATGCACTGGATCCGCATGGATCGCTACTTCGCCACGCCGGAGAAGGACGACGTGGATCGTCATCCGCAGCCCGAGGAGTTGGAGAATGTTGAAATGGTGCAGCAGCCCGTGGCTTGCCAGCAGTGTGAAAGCGCGCCCTGCGAAACCGTTTGCCCAGTGAACGCTACCGTCCACACCGAAGAAGGCCTGAACGCGATGGCTTATAATCGCTGCATCGGCACTCGCTACTGTGCAAACAACTGCCCTTATACCGCTCGTCGTTTCAACTGGTTTGACTACAACAAGCGCCCTCTAGATGAGCTCTACTGGGGTCCGCTTAGCACGCCAGAAAAGACCGGGATGCGCGAGATCACCAAGCTGCAAAAGAATCCGAACGTGACTGTGCGTATGCGCGGTGTCATCGAGAAGTGCACCTACTGTGTGCAGCGTCTGGAATCCGCAAAGATCGTGCAGAAGCAGAAACAGCGCGATACCAAGGATTGGCAGGTGCCAGCGAATAGCATCAAGGTCGCTTGCCAGCAGGCTTGCTCAGCAGGAGCCATCGAGTTCGGCGACTTGTCGAACAAGGACAGCAACGTGCTGAAGCTGAAGGACAGCAACCGCAACTATCAGGTGCTGAAATATTTGAACACCCGTCCGCGCACCAGCTACCTGGCACGCATCCGCAATGTGAACCCGAAGATGCCTGGCGCAGCTGGCATCGCAGCCTGGAGCGGCAAGAACTTCTAAGTCATGGCAGCCACCGACTCAGCCTCCCACAAGGATCCCAGCGTTTATACGGCCCTGGACCGCGAGCCCTTGGTGCTGAACAACCGTTCGTTCAGTTGGATCACCAACCGCATCTGCGGTATCATCGAAAACAAGCAGCCGCTGCTTTGGTGGATCTTGTTCATCCCGTCGGTGGCGCTCACTGGTCTGACTGCGTTCTGCTTCACCTATCTCATTTCCACCGGTGTGGGTGTCTGGGGTCAGAAGCAACCAGTGGCCTGGGCCTGGGACATCACGAATTTCGTGTTCTGGATTGGTATCGGTCACGCAGGCACTCTCATCTCGGCCATTTTGTTTTTGACGCGCCAGAAGTGGCGCACCTCGGTGAACCGCGCCGCCGAAGCCATGACCATCTTCGCGGTGATGTGCGCGGGCTTGTTCCCAGCCTTCCACGTCGGTCGCGTTTGGATGGTATGGTTCCTGGCACCGATTCCTAACGCCAATGCCATCTGGCAGAACTTCAAGTCCCCACTCCTTTGGGACGTGTTCGCGGTGTCGACCTACTTCACAGTGTCTGCCATCTTCTGGTATCTCGGTTTGGTTCCTGACCTCGCGACTCTGCGTGATCGCTGCAAGCCCGGCTTGAAGAAGATGCTTTATGGCATGTTCGCTCTTGGCTGGCGTGGTGCGAATCGTCATTGGAGCCACTACGAAACGGCTTACATGCTATTGGCCGCTCTTTCCACACCGCTCGTGCTTTCCGTGCACTCCGTCGTGTCCTTCGACTTCGCAACTTCGATTGTTCCCGGCTGGCACACCACCATCTTCCCGCCCTACTTCGTGGCGGGTGCTATCTTCGGTGGCTTCGCGATGGTGCTCACGCTGATGATCCCAGTGCGCGCCATTTATGGGTTGCATGATCTAATCACGCCAAAGCACATCGACAACATGGCCAAGATCATTTTGCTGACTGGCACCATCGTTGGTTATGCCTACAGCATGGAGTTCTTCATGGCTTATTACAGCGCGAATCCGTTTGAGTTGCAGACCTTCAAACTGCGCGGCCTCTTCGGACCGAGCACCTGGGCTTACTATTTTATGTTCGGCTTCAATGTCTTTGCCCCCCAACTCTTCTGGGTTCGCAAATGGCGCACCAACTTGTTCGTCGTGATGTTTGTCTGCATGTGCGTGAATGCAGGCATGTGGTTCGAGCGCTACGTGATCATCGCGACTACGCTGGAGCGCCACCTGACGCCCGGTTCATGGCGCGTCTATTCGGCTACCTGGGTGGATCAGATGACTTTCCTTGGCACCTTCGGCTTCTTCATGATGCTGTTCCTGCTGTTCCTGCGCTTCCTGCCTGTCATCGCGATTGGTGAAGTGAAGGGCGTGACGCCCCAGGCTGATCCACACCATGGCGACAGCCATGAGCATGGGACGCAGGAAGATGAAGTGATGGGCTACGAGCCACCGCCCAGCACCTACCCCGGTGGCGTGAAACCGGCGGCGGCCTAACCTTTTTTGAAGACTACTGTGAGCACCACCCTCAAACGAGTTCATGGCTACTTGGCGGAATTTGACTCCGTCAAGGACCTCTACCACGCTGCTGAAGAAGTGCGTGATGCAGGCTACTCCCGCTGGGATTGCCACACCCCTTTCCCCATCCATGGCTTGGATGCAGCGATGGGTGTGAAGCGCAGCAAGTTGCCATGGTTTGTTTTCTTTGGTGGCATCACCGGCACCACGGTTGCTTTCACATTGCAGACGCTCACGCAGACCAACTTCTGGAGTAGCATTGGTTTGGGCTTCCTCGAAACGATTGCCGAAACTTACCCGACGGTTGTCCAGGCTAAGCCGACCAACATTTGGACATTGCCTGCGTTCTTCCCAATCATGTTTGAGCTGACCATTCTGTTCAGTGCATTCACGGTGCTTTTTGGGCTGCTGGCCATGATGGGCCTGCCGCGCCTGAATCATCCTCTGTTCACTTCCAAGCGCTTCGCTAAGTTCTCCGACGACGGTTTCTTTGTCTGCATTGAAGCACGCGATGCCAAGTTTACCCAGGAAGGGACCAAGTCCTTCCTCGAAAAGATTGGCGCCAAAAACATCGAACTCGTGGAGGACGATATCTAGTCCGCGGCCATGAAATACTTCTTCCTCAGCTACTTCTTCATCGCGGTCATCATTGTGGCCTCCGCAGGCACGCGTGGTTCCAAGAGCGAACTGCCGCCGATCGAGATCTTCCCCGACATGGACCATCAGGCCAAGATCAAGTATCAGGCTGCCAGCGCTTTCTTTGCCGACGGCATCGGCGGCCGTATGCCAGTCGCACACACCATGCCGATGGGTTTTGAAGTTCCGGCCAAGGCCGCGGCTGATGGTGCCAAGCCTCCTGTGTTTGGCTTCTCCAACGGCGTGGATTTTTACAACACCGGCAAGGTTGGCGACTTCTACGGCGACGGCTTCCCCACCGAACTGGAACCCGATACCAAACTAATCGAGCGCGGCCAACAGCGTTACAACATTTATTGCGCGGTATGTCACGGCACGTCGGGTAATGGCAAAGGTGTTACGTCTAGCTACGGCATTCTTTCGGCCTACAACTTCCAGCAGAACGGCGCGCTGGACAGCACGGCATCTGCTTTCCGGCCTACGGGTTCGATCTTCGACACTATCACCCACGGCAAAGGTCTAATGGGTCCCTATGGTGGCGCTATCCCAGTGCGCGATCGCTGGGCCATCGTCGCCTACATCCGCACCCTGCAGGAAGCAGGCAAAGCAGCAGGAGGCATTCAGTAACGGCAAGCGTTTCCAGGCATGAGCGATCACCACGTCAGTTTCAAAGACCTGCCCCAGGGCGGTGAAATTTTCGAGCCCGCCAAGGCGTCGAAGGTCATCACGGCGTTCCTTGCGCTTGCCGTTCTCGGCCTCGCAGGCTCCGCTTATTTCTTCTTCGACGAAGCTAAGCGACCTGCGTTTGCCTATAGCTGGCTCTTCGCCATTTTCTTCTGCTTCACCTTCGTGTGCGGTGGCTGTTTCTGGATCCTCTTGCACAATGCATCAAACTCCTCCTGGGGGGTGGTCATTCGCCGCCTTTTCGAGAATCTCGGTGCACTCGCGATTCCTTTGTTTGTGCTTGCGACTCCACTCTTGGTTCCGCAGGTGAATGAGAACCTCTATGAATGGATGGTTCATCATCGTGAGGCAGCTCATCATGCGCATGAAGACACCACGGGTGCTACCTCTGTGGCGGATGCCCTGCATCACATGGCCGAGGGCAATCCTCATCTGCACGCCTTGGTCGAGAAGTTCGGCTATTTGAACCTATCAGGTTGGACCATTCGTTTCGTGGGCTACTTCCTGGTGCTCGCCTGGATCGCGGTTCATCTGCGCAAGAAATTCGTCGCACAGGAAAAGGACGGCGACGTGAAGCATACGATCAAGGCACGTGCCTTTGCTTGTCTCATGCTGTTCCCCTTTGCACTGACTGTGACTTTTGCGGCTGTGGACTGGCTTATGGCACTCGACTACTTTTGGTTCTCAACCATGTGGGGTGTTTATATCTTCGCTGGTAGCGCATGGTCGTCCATGGCATTGATGTTCCTGATTGTGACCTACCTGCGTAGCCTGGGTTATCTCCAGAAGGTGGTGACGATGGAGCATTACCATCTCATGGGGAAGCTGCTCTTTGCATTCACAGTGTTCTGGGCTTACATCGCCTTCAGCCAATATTTCTTGATCTGGTATGCCAACATTCCAGAAGAGACACGTTTTTACTTCATCCGGAACACCGGTGTCTGGCGTGACGTGAGTATCTTCATTGTCATTGGCCACTTCATCGCACCTTTCTTGGGCCTGCTCTCGCAGCCCCGGAAGAAGAATCCGTTCCTCATCTGTGCGATCGCAGTCTGGGTCATCCTGATGCATCTCGTCGACATCTACTGGAACATCATTCCTGAACGTGGTCCCTCCCTTGGGCCCAAATTCCTGCCAGAAGGCCAAGTTGATGTTCCAGGTGCTTGGGTCGGCGATGTTGTTGCTCTGTGCGCCGTCTTTGGCACCCTCGGTTACTGGTATCTGCGCAGCTTGGGCAAGCACAGTTTATATGCCTTCCGCGACCCTCGCTTGATCGAGTCCATCAACGTCAAGAACTAAGCTCATGTCCGAAACTGCTACCCACAAACGCGCCCCCGGCTTCATCTGGTTGCTGACGGTTTTCCTCAGCTTTGCAGCGTTGGCTGCGGTGCTGCATGCGTTCTTTGCGGGTGAGCGCCCAAATCCTCGCAACAGCGTTCGAGCAGCTAACACTGCGGCCATTAAAGATGCGCAGGATAAGAACTTGGAAAAGCTGGGTCTGCTGCCTGGTAAAAGCGCAGCCACACTCGCTAAGGGGCTGGCAATGGTTCAAGCAGCAAAGCCCACAACCAGCGCCGTAGCGGTGCCAGGCTCCCCAACACAGCTCAAGCAGGCGTCTCAATCCGCCGCTCCCGCACCGGCGGCTCCGGCGGCAACCGCCCCCGCCAAATAACGTACCCTTTGTATGCAGACCGAGGCCACCACTGCCGATCTCAACGCTGAAAACCTTCGTCGTGCGGAAATAGACCGCTCGCTGAAGGGACCTGTGCTGTTCCTGTTCACCAATGCTGCCTTCTGGCTGATGGCGAGTACGCTTATGGGTTTCATCGCCGCCCTGAAGTTGGTGTCCCCTTCGTTCCTGGAATGTTCCTGGTTGACCTACGGTCGTCTGCAACCAGCGCACCTGATGGCCTTGGTTTATGGCTGGGGTCTCCAAGCTGGTCTGGGTGTGGCCCTTTGGCTGATCGCTCGTCGCACCGCCAACGTCTTGAAGAATGGCCAGGGGACCTTAATCACGCTTGGTATTCTATGGAATGTGATGATCACAATTGGGGTCATCAGCATCCTTGCCGGTGGAAGCCGCAGCATTGAATGGCTAGAGTTCCCTCAGGGAATCTGGTTGGCCATGCTGGGTATCTTCCTCGCCTTCGCTTTCAAGATCGTTGGGATGGCCGCCAAGCCAGTTCGCGCCGAAGGCTTCACGATCACTAACATGTATGTGGTGGCCGCTTGCTTGTGCTTCCCATGGATCTTTATTACCGCCAACTACTTGCTGAACAACTTGGAATTGGGTGCACTCGGTGCCGGCATCAGCTCCTGGTATGTGCACGGTGTGATCTTGTTGTTTTTCGTGCCTATAGGGGTTGGATCGGCCTACTACTTCATACCCAAAATCACCGGACAGCCGATCCACAGCGCCCAGTTGGCGAACCTGGGTTTCTGGTTGCTGGCGATCTTTGCAGGCTGGACGGGAATGCAGCGCTACATGGCGGGCCCTCTGCCTGGCTGGATGACTTCTGTCGGTTCCATGGCTGGTGTAATGCTCTTGATTTCCGTGGGTATCGTGGGTCTCAATCATCACCTCACTACTTTAGGCAGTCACAAGCTTGTCGAGAGTAGCCCAACCTTACGTTTCACTTTTTTCGGCGCTCTTTTCTACCCTGTCTCTGGTGTTTTGTTGGCTTTAATCTCTGCGTTCTGGACTGGCGCTAACCTTCAGTTCACCCACGCTTGGTATGGCTATCAGATCGTCTCTGTGTATGGCTTCTTCAGCATGTGCGTGTTTGGGGCCATCTACTATATCGTGCCCCGTCTTGCTGGCTGTGAATGGCTAAGCGTGCGCCTGATTCGCAATCATTTTTGGTTCAGCGCTTACGGCATCTCAGTGATTGTGGTCACGAGCGTGGTGGGAGGGCTCCAGCAGGGTTCAAGTCTGAACGATCCCAACAATTGGAATGCCACCTTCTGGAGCGTGGTGTCCAACGGCAATGCCTACGTGGCCGCTCGGGCGGTGGCGTGGGCGCTGATTCTCTGGTCTAATACTTGGTTTTTGATTCACCTCGTCCTGATGGTCGCAGGTCTTGGTCGCCGCAGTTCGGCACCAACACTAATGACACGTGAGCACGACGACCATCTTCCGGTTTCCGAAGGAGCAAAGGCATGACTGACTTCCGCATATTTGTTTTCAAACTCGCCGCCGCGTTCGGCCTTCCTTGGCTGTTCCTGATCGTCTGGCCTGCTATATCCTATCAGGGTTTAGGACCGGTGTCTTATGACAAGGACAAGGGTGATGAACTTGACGCTGCCTACTGGTATCCTTTAGCGGCACCCGCAAACACACAAGGTGCCAAACTCTACGCAGCCGAAGGTTGCGTGCAGTGCCACAGTCAAATGATTCGCCCACCCCAGGTGGCGCTCGACGGTTGGCGCAAGGGTTGGGGGCAGAATCAGGACGCTCGCCCTGCGGAACCGGCACGTGGCACAACGCTGCGCGACTATTTCGGTGAGAAGCACTCCTTCCTTGGGATCACACGCGGCGGCCCCGACCTGGCCAATGTTGGCTATCGTTTCACCAATCGCACGGATGTGCACATGCACCTCTACGCTCCCCAGGCTCGTAATCCTTGGTCGAATGCCCCGGCATACAAGCACCTCTACAGCGCGCGGAAGATCCAGGGTCCAGGTGCAGGCGCAGCGCTGCCACTGAAAGGAACAAAGCTTGAACCCAAACGCGGTTTCGAGGTGGTCCCAACCGCTCAGGCCGAGGTGTTGGTGGACTACTTGATGTCACTGAAGCGTGACTATGCCAAGCCGCTGACCCAGGCTGTGGCTGCTGCACCGGCCAAGAAATAGCCTTCATCCCCATGGCAAATTCCAACAACCCAGATTCTAACGACCTCGATCGTATTCACGGCGCTGTGAAGCGCGAAAAGGCTGACTTGCCTGCGGGCAGTGACAACGCGCCGACGTGGGCGATCTTCATGGCTTTCCTCGCCGCGATTTTCGCAGGCGGCCAGCTTGGCACCACCGCTGGTGGATACTCCTTGGACAACGTGGCCGCTTACGGCCCTATCCTTGATCCCCGACCCAAGACCACAGATGATGCCAGCGCCCTGGATCCCTTCCAGTTGGCGATGAAGAAGGGAGCGACCACTTATGCTCTTTGCGGTGGTTGCCACCAAGGCTCCGGCATGGGCGTGCCCGGACAGTTCCCGCCGTTGGTTGGTTCCGAGATTGTCCTTGAGGGCACCGAGCAGCTGACACGCATTGTTCTGCATGGTCTTGTGGGTCCGGTCACCGTTAAAGGCGTGGGTTACAACACTCCTGGTGGCATGCCTGGCCAGGGGGCGGTCCTGAGCGATTCAGATGTTGCCAATGTCATCACCTACATTCGCAACACCTGGGGCAATGAAGGTTCCATGGTCACCAAGGAAATGGTCGCTAAAGTGCGCGAGGCTGAGAAGGCCCGCACCACGCAGTGGACGATGGCCGAGATGGCTAAGTATGCGAAGGCCAACATGCCCGGCGATGTGCCCGCAGGCCCTGGCGCAACAGCTGCCCCAGCTGCCAAATAATTTCTGGTTGTGGCGAGCAGCCACCCAACCATTCAACACGT
>CAXNNN010000010.1:0-20813 GCA_964203095.1 Verrucomicrobiaceae bacterium
GAAGCGGCCCGAGAGCACCGCTTGCATCGTTTCCAGCGTGCCCAGCGTCGGGTAGCCTGCCTCGCTCCAGCCTTGCAATCCGCCTTCAAGCATCAGCACCCTTTCATAACCCGCCGCCACCAACCGTTCGACCGCCTGCGTTGCCGCCAAGGAATGCCGATTCACCCCATACACCACCAGGATTGCGCCTCTGTCCTTGGTGATCGCCTGCACATGGATCCAGGAACGCCGTTTCATACACACAAGCCTGCATGGAGCCCTCATTACGCGAGCACTCATGGCACTCCGGCGTCATCACATTGATCAAATGAAAGGCCTTCTCCTGGTCCAGCCAGTGTTTCAGTTCGACCGGCGTGAGGGAGGTTTGATCTGTTTTCATGATCGTCGAGTTGTCTTGGCTTATGCGGCTCCTTTGGTCTGCATCGACAGGATACGCATGATCGTCTCATTGAAGGCCTGCTTGAAGGCTTCATCCTGCCTCAGGGTGTAGAGCTCCATGTCCGTCTTGCGCTGGGCGAGCACGGCTTGGTTGATCAGGACTTCGAGTGCGAGGCGGCGGTTCTGCTCGTCGGGGTTGTTGACGACTTGCTTCTCGTAGTCCGGGCTTTGCTTCACACGTTCGACGATGTTCACCAGTTTCACGCGCTGCTCCTCTGGCGTGGCGCTCCAGGCGCTGAACCAGCGTTCGTTGAAGGCGGCGATGATGTCGTCCAGTGGCTCCCGTTCTTCCTCGCCGCCGTGATGGCCTCGCACGTTGGGGTTTTGAGGATCGAGAGCTGCGGGCGCGGTATCCAGGCCGATGTGCTCGTTCAGTCTCACGCGTTCCAGGGCGTAGGTGCTCAGGTCCACGCTTTCCAGCAGGGCATCCAGCTCGTCCTTGTCTTTGTCCTTCACCTTGAGCTTGGGGACGAGGAACTTCAGGAACCAGTGCAGCTTCTCCCAGTTCAGGTTTTCAAAGGGGATGATGCAGGCGAGCTGGCCGTAGATCTTCACGAACTGCTTGGCCTTGATCTTGAAGTCGATCTTGTCCTCCTCGTCTTCGATCAGGTCAAAGCGGGCCACGCAGTGATCAATGATCGGGTGGAGCTGTTCCGTCGGGGCTTTCTTGAAGAAGGCTTCGTTGAAGCGGTCCACGTCGTCTTGGTTATAGACCTCGGCCTCGTCGAGTTCGTCCTTCAGATCGTGCAGGACGTTGATGTCGGTCGGCTCGCTCAGGCTGGTGGCGGTGTAGAAGGGATCGAAGGCGTCCTTGATCTCGGCTGCGCTGTTGTAGAAGTCCAGGATGAAGGTGTTCAGCTTCGTCATCTTCACGTTGCACCGATTCAGGCGGGAGAGCGTCTGCACGGCCAGCACGCCTTGCAGCTTCTTATCCACATACATCGTGTGCAGCAGCGGCTCGTCGAAGCCGGTGAGGAACTTGTTCGCCACCACGAGCAGCCGGTAAGTCGGCACATTCAGGTTGGGATGCTTTTTGGCATATTTACCCGACAGCATGTCCGGGATGTCCTTCGATGCGAAGCCGTTCAGGCTGTCCTCGGTGTGCTCGATACCATCCACCACTTTCTTGCCGGAGAAGGCGATGATCGGCTGGAAGTCGGCGTTGGCTTTCTCCAGTTCTTTGCGGATGGCTTGGAAGTAGCGGATGGCGCACTCGATGTTCCGCGTCACCACCATGCCGCGTGCCTGACCTTTCAGGAGCTTCGGCTTCACCACATGGTCCATGAAGTGATTCACCATCAGCGCGGCCTTGGTGCCGATGGTCTGCTTGTGGGCTTCCACATAGGCGCGGAGCTTCTTCTGCGCTTTGGCGCTCTCGAACTGCGGATTGTCCTCAATGGACTTCTGCACCTCGTAGTAGCTCTTGTAGGTCGTGTAGTTGGCCAGCACGTCCAAGATAAAATCCTCCTCGATGGCCTGCTTCATGGAATACAGGTCATGCGGATCAAAGCCGCCGTTAGTGTTCGGCTTGCCGAACTTCTCCAGTGTCGCGGGCTTCGGCGTGGCTGTGAAGGCGAAGAAGCTGGCGTTCTTGCCCATCTTGCGTTTGCCCATGGCTTGCAGCATGAGGTCCTGCCAGTCTTCGGGCTCTTCCGTGTCCTCGGTGGCACCGATGGCTTGGTTCAAGCTGTCTGCCGCGCTTCCTCCTTGAGAACTGTGGGCTTCATCAATGATGACCGCGAAGCACTTGCCACTGAGGTCGGCCATGCCTTCCACAATCCGGGGAAACTTTTGGATCGTGGTGGTGATGAGCTTCTTGCCCTTCTCCAGATGGCTGCGCAGGTCGGCGGCGCTCTCGGCGTGGGCGATGAGGTTCTTCACCTCGGAGAACTGCTTGATGTTCCCGTCGATCTGCTTGTCCAGCACCCGGCGGTCGGTGACCACGATCACGGAGTCGAAGAGGTTCGTCTGCCCGGTGCTCTCGTACAGTTCGATGAGCTGATAGGCCAGCCAGGTGATGCTGTGACTCTTGCCGGAGCCCGCGCTGTGCTGGATCAGGTAGCGACCGCCCACGCCTTCGCTCTGCACCAGACGCAGGAGCTTCCGCACCACCTGGAGCTGATGGTAGCGAGGGAAGTAAAGGATGGTGCTGGTCTTCTTCGTCTCTTTGTCCACTTCCTCCACCACCTTGGCGAAGTGCTCGATGATGTTGCACAGGCTCTGCCGGGTGAGGACATCCGTCCATAGGTAGGCCGACTTCGGGCCGTGTGGGTTTGGTGGGTTGCCTTTGCCTGCCCCGTTCGGTTGGCCTTGGTTGAAGGGTAGGAAGTAAGTGCCCGCGCCATCCACCTTCGTCGTCATCCAGACCTCATCGGGATCGACGGCAAAGTGGACGAGGCAGCGGCGGAAGTGGAAGAGCGTCTCGTTCGGGTCGCGGTCCTCACGATACTGCTTCTTCGCGTGGTTCACGTTCTGGCCGGTCCACGGGTTCTTGAGTTCCAGCGTCGCCAAGGCCAGACCGTTGATGAAGAGCACCATGTCCACCGACTTCAGCGGATCAGACAAAGAGTAATGCACCTGCCGGGTCACGGAGAACCGGTTGCTCTCAAACTTCGCCTTCACCTCCGGGTTCAGGTCGTTGTAGGGCAGACGGTAAAGCAGATCGAGGTGCGCATTGTCCACCTCCAGGCCCTTCTTCAGCACGGCCAGGATACCGTCCTTCTTCAGCTTACGGTGCAGGCGCTCCAGCACCTGCCGCTTCCAGTCCGGCTTGTGGTGCAGCTTCGCCAGTTTCTTCGCCTGCGTGCTCTCCAGGAACTGCCACAGCATCGCCTCATCCACCGCGAACTCCGCGTTGAAGTCCCCCGGCTTCCCGCGCTTCCAGCCATTGCCACCATAGTCCGGCGTCGGCTCTTGAAGCGATGCCTCCTTGGCCGCCACCGTCACGCCGCCGGTCAGGGCGCGTTCAATGCAGGCTTCCAGAGCGGCTTCGGTGGTTTGGGAGTTCATGCAGCGAGATCGAGGAGAAGCTGGGCCGCCTGTCGGATGGCAAAGCAGTATTCGGGCAGTCGGCCATCTTGCGGGATGGTGGTTCGCTGAATGACCAACTCCGCATCTGCACGAGACATGATGACCTCGGTGAATGTGTCGATGGCATTGAGCCTCCAGCCACTCAGGGTGCCATTGTTCAGATTGAGGACACGAATGCTTTCGTCAGCATCGGTGTCCCCGTGAGCAGTGGCCGAGATGCTTCCATCTTCGGGATGGTAGGTGAATCGGTTCTCACAGGTAGGGTTGGTCGGCACGACGGGAACGCTGTCATTCCCTCGGTGAGCCGCACCAAAGAGCTCGGATTTGTCCACTTTGATCCCTCCGCCGGCACCTTCGACCATCAAAGCCGCCACTATGTTCCGGTGGTCCATGTCTTCTCCGACCACCGTTCCATAAACATAACCAAGTGCTTCGACTTCCTGCCTGCACACCGACTGCGGTTTGAGGTGTTCGTTGTGGGCCTTGAACTTTAATCGCTGAGAGGGATCAGACAGACGTCCCAGCCTTTCGTCAATCCCAGCACCCGTGTAGGCACAAAGCCCAAACTGCTGCGCCACGAGTTCCTGACAAAGTTCGCCTCCGCGGCTGCCACCTCGCGGGCTAGCGGTTTGGGAAAAGGTTTTGTAATCCAGACCATGCCCCACAGGCGTCTGCGCCGCGACATACTCCCGGATCGCCACGGGTTCCTCGGCTGGCTTGGCGATGTATCTCATTTGCCCAGGAGTTTGATGCGTTCGATCATCGACACCGCCCGCTGGATGTCATCGCTGTTGCCCACATTCCCGCGCAACTTGAGGGCTTCATCCTCGGCTTCGGGCAGGTTCTTGTCTTTGATGAGTGCAAAGACCTTTGCCAGCCGCTCCTTCACATCGGCATTGCACTTGCTGCCGCCCATGATCGTCTCCACGACCCAGTTGGAATCCATGCCATAGGACAGCGAAGGCTGGGTGATCTTGCCGTCATGCATCAGGCGGATTTCTTCTGGCTGAAGCTCTCCGATGAGTTGAGGGGAATGCGACGTGCAGATGAACTGGATGGCTGGAAAGGTTTCTTTTAGGTCACTGGCGATCCGGCGCTGCCAGATGGGATGCAGATGCACGTCCACTTCATCAATCAGCACCACTCCTGGTGTCTGCTTCAGCACACGTGGCAGCCGCTCATCTTCAGGCCCCAGATCGTCCGCTGGAATCAGATAGGCGTTCTGGGTTACGCATTTGATTGCCAGATCCGCCACCATCGCCAGCATCATGCGCTGTCCGGCACTGAGGTTGTCAAAAGGCTGGGAGTTGCCTTCGATGGATAGGACCATTCCATCCAGATCCGCATCAAAGGTGAAATCGTCTGCTCCAGGTATGCACCGCAAGAGCGCACGTCGCACGGCTTCAAATCCAGGGCGCCACCGCCCCTGACGATTGCCACGGGCGATGGTTTCACGCTTGAACCACTTGTGCAGTTCAGCAAAACGAATGCGCTCGTTAAAGCAGTCGTAAAAGGCTGACCAGCGTTTGGCCGGGCCATTTAGTTCACTCTTCGGGGCTCGCAGATTGGACGGCAGCCATGCCCGACCTGCTCCATAGTAAGCAATGACCGGGCAGAGAACATT
Organism: Verrucomicrobiaceae bacterium; assembly: GCA_964203095.1. Classification (GTDB taxonomy): domain Bacteria; phylum Verrucomicrobiota; class Verrucomicrobiia; order Verrucomicrobiales; family Verrucomicrobiaceae; genus JAEUHN01. The sequence continues at coordinate 5,093 of CAXNNN010000010.1, forward strand.
CTCTCCAGCTTGATCCCGTTCATAGAGGGATTGGATTTGTGCTAGTGCCTCCTTCGCCTCCAGGTTTGTCGTGCGCACTCCGCCAGGCCTGATTTGCCTGGTCCAAGTCAGAATCGACTCGCCGTCCAGGCTCCCCGTGGCTCGAACCAACGCCGAAATCTCGCGGGCGAAAAGCGTGCGGTCGCCTTGTCTGACTGGCACGAGACGGACCTCGTTGGGGAGAATGTTGCGTCCGCTGTCACTCAATGAAGCCTCGGGTGGCTTCACTAGCCAAACACCTGCCGCCACAGCTAGCGCGTCCAGCAGGGAAGTCTTGCCTGCGCCGTTCTCACCCACGAGCAGCGTGAAGTTCGGGTGCAGGTCAATGTCCTGCACGGCGAACTTCTTGAAGTTTTCGAGATGAAGGTGGTCGATGCGCATGGGGCGAGACTAAACGGTGGCGGCGGGAATCGCAATCTTCCCCGTCACCGTGTGGGCGATGAGGGTGCTGCGGAGAGTTTGCAGGGTTTGGATTTGGGATTGCATCGTTTGAATCAACTTCTTCTGGCTCTCTTCGGTCGCTGCTAGGACGTCGAGGATTCTCCTTTGCTCATCCACTGGCGGGAAAAGCACGGGGAGAGCATAGACATCAGGCAAACGAAGGTGACCGACGGTGCTGCCGTTGGTCTTGAGCTGAATGTAGGTGGCGCTGGGGCCGAAGTAGATCGTGTGGACGAGGAACTGTGGCAGAAGCTGTGAGGTGTCTGGCCGGAAATACATCATGCGCTGGCCGAGGCAGGCGGGTAGAGACCCGTCGAACACGCACGCTTCCCCAGCGGGCGCTTCGCGCGTGAACAGCACATCACCTGCTTCTGGGGCTCCCCGTTCCGTCCAGATGGTGAAGTTTTTGAGATTGGTGCGGGTAATCTCGTCGCGGACCAGTTCACCTTTTTTAACGTTGGAGGTTCTCAGCACATAGTAGTCACCCTGGGTGACCACTTCGGCTGTGCGATTCTTGCAGTCGATGATCCGCTCACAAACGTGTTTGGCTGACTTCACCTCCCAGCCCTTCGGAATCGGGCCGATCCAGGTGATGCCGGAGTCTTTGAATTGAGAATTTTGAATGGTGAATGTTGAATGGTCTGAAGCTGCTTCTGCAGCGACTTCATTCACTATTCTTAATTCACCATTCCCAATTCCCCTCGTCACGGCGCGGTTGATGAGGATGGCCTTTTGCTCGTCCAGCAGCTCGATCTGCCGCTGCTTCTTCGCGATCAAGGCGTCGATCTGCGCCGTCTTCTCATCCAGGAAGGCGACGATGCGGCCTTGTTCGGCGCGGGGTGGGCAGACGAACTTCAGCCGGAGGAACGAGTGCGGATACAGCCGAAGTCGACTCGTGGTGATGCCGGTCGAGTTCACCGTGTAATGCGACCGATAGACATCCATGCGGATGAGGTGATCGAGGAAGGTGGGATTGAACGGCTCCGGCTTCTTCTGGCGGTAGGTGCCATAAGACGGGCTAACGAGGCCGCGATAGCGGGACACACCAAGCGCTGCCATCCATGCCCACATTGTATTGATGGCAATGTCACCGACCTCGCAGAGCTTGGAGCCCTCATAGCTCTCCGCCATGAACATGGTGATGTTCTTCTCACTGCGCGGCGTGACGCCTGTGAGGTGTGAGACGGAAAGAAGCTCTTCGTCACCCGTCGTGCTGCGGGATTCCGTCTCATAGAAGTAGCGCAGGCCTTTCTCCACCTCCCAATGCTCCGGCACGTCGCCGAGCCATTCGACGCCGGAGGGCTTGTAGGCTGGATATTTCGGGAAGGCGGTCATTTGAATTGAGAATTCTGAATTTTGAATAGTGAATGGAGACCCTTGAATGGTGAAGTCATGGGGAGGAGCGGGCTTTTTTGACGATGGTGGTGAGGATGGCGATGATTTGATTGGCTTCGTCCTGAAGAGCTTGCAGGCGGTCGCTTGGAACGATGTCTGCAGCTGCCAACAGGCGCAGCCAGTAGTGGGTCTCGCGGGCTTCTTTGCATGCAATGGCGAGCTTGGAGGTGAAATCAGCCTTGCTTTGGCCAGCCTGGGCCTCTTCCACATTCGCCCCAACCGAAGTGCCCGAACGAAGCAACTGACTGGCCAGCGTCCGCGAAACTCCAGGCTTCCCGTCCAACGCCTGACACAGCCTCACCACCCGGACCCCAAAGTGGAAAGTCCGCTCGCAAATGTCCCGCTGTTGCCCGTCGTCAGTCATTCACCATTCCTCATTCAAAACTCAAAATTCTCTCCAGCAGCCCTTCGGTCTCCGTCTCGAGCTGGCGAATCTCTGCCACCACGTCCTCCAGCGGGCGGAGGGGCTGGTGCTGGTAGAAGTATTTGTTGAAGCTGATCTCGTAGCCGATGACGGTCTTCTCCTCGTCCACCCAGGCATCCGGCACATGCGGCAGGACTTCCTTGGTGAAGTAAGCGACGATGCCGCCGGGATAGGTGAGAGGGACATTCTCGGTATCGCGCAGTTCGCTATCGGACTCGTAGAGGTATGTCATGCCGATGTTCACATCGGACGTGTAGCAGCGTGCCCGTTTCCAATCGAAGCCCGGGCTGATGCTGAGGGTTCTGATGCTAATGGCTATGGGCTTGGCCCCCGGATCGCGCCAGGAGACGGCATCGACGATGGCCTTCACATCGGTGGGCTTGAGATCGAGCTTGAGGTTTTTGACGGCGTCTTTGGTCAGCTCGTTGAAGGCGGCGAAGTCTTGGCTGAGTGCCTCACCGAGATGCGAGTGGAGCCTCTCGGCGGCGGCGAGGAGGTCGCGCCGGGCGGTCCAGGTGGCGGTGTCGAGGAGCTTCTTCTTGTTCGCCGGGGTGATCTCGATCTGCACCTTTTCCAGCCAGTGTTCGATGGCTTCCTTTTGCGTGGTGAGGAAGCCTTTCTCATACACCTTCGCGCCCCACTGCTGCCAGATCCATTCCATCTCGGTGCTGAGGGCGGGGATGAAGCGCAGGGTGGCGATGCGGTCAGCGGTGTATTGGGCAGACTTCCGCAGCGGGCGCTCGACGGTGATCTTCCAGTAGCCGAACTCGTGGTTGGGGAAGACTTTGCTCTTCAAGCCTGCCGCTTCGCTTGGAGAGGAGCGGACAGGAGTGTCCGCGCTCCTTTCTTCCATCGTGAGATAGGCCTGGGTGATCTGGTCGATGTGTGCCTGGGTGAAGGCGCAGTTCTTTTCGCCGAGGTTCTTGCGCAGCTTCTCATAAAGCTGCGAGGCGTCGATAAGCTGGACCTTGCCTTGGCGCTCCGGGGCTTTGTGGTTGGACAGCACCCAGATGTAGGTGGTGATGCCGGTGTTGTAGAAGATGTTGTTCGGAAGCTGGATGATGGCCTCAAGCAAATCGTTCTCGATGAGGTAGCGGCGGATGTTGCTCGCGCCGCCTCCGGCATTGCCAGTGAAGAGGGCGGAGCCGTTGTGAACGGTGGCGATGCGAGTGCCGAGCGGGCTATCGCTGAGGCGCTTCATCTTGCTGACCATCTCCATGAGGAAGAGGAGCTGGCCATCATCCACGGCAGGGGCGGCGGAGACGGTCTGCTTTTCGCCGTTCGCATCTGGTAGCACCACCTCGAACCGGGAGTCGATGATGACGGTCTCGCTGCCTTTCTTTTCCAGGATCTGGCCTTGGTCGGTCTTCCAGCTCTTCCCATACGGGGGGTTGGAGAGCATGATGTCGAAGCGCAGGGTGCTGAACTCGTCGGTGGCGAGGGTGGAGCCATAGCGGATGTTCTCCGGGTTGTTGCCCTTGATCATCATGTCCGATTTGCAGATGGCGTAGGTCTCGGGGTTGATCTCCTTGCCAAAGAGATACACGGCGGCGCTGGAGCGGATGGGGCCGTCGGGATGGAGGATGTAGTCCTGCGCCTCGGTCAACATGCCGCCAGAACCGCAGGCGGGATCATAGATGGTGATGACGGGCGGGAGCTTCGCCTTGATGGGCTCGAAGATGAGGTGGACCATCATCTGAATCACCTCACGCGGGGTGAAGTGCTCACCAGCTTCCTCGTTGTTCTCTTCGTTGAATTTGCGGATGAGTTCCTCGAAGACGTAGCCCATGCCGAGATTGCTGAGGCCGGGCAGCTTCTTCCCATCCGGTGCTAGGGTGTCGTGCGGGCTGAGATTGATCTCCGGCGAGACGAACTTCTCGATGACGCCGAAGAGGGCGTTCGCCTCGGCCATTTTCCGAATCTGATTGGCGAGGTCGAACTTCTCAATGATTTCGCGGACGTTGTCGCTGAAGCCGTCGAGGTAGTGGGTGAGGTTCGCGACGAGCTGGGAGGGGTTCCCGAGCAGGGTCTTCAGAGTGAACTTGGAAGTGTTGTAGAAGACCTGCTTCGCCGCGTCCTTCAATCCCTCGGGATCGAGCACGGCCATCTTGGCCTCCTCCTTCTGGAAACGCACCTCCTCCAGCACGGCAGCCTTGGTGTCCTCCAGCAGGCAGTCAATGCGCCGAAGCACGAACATGGGCAGGATGACATCCCGGTATTTTCCCCGCACAAAGACATCCCGCAGGCAGTCGTCGGCAATGGACCAAATGAAGGAGACGATTTTGTTGTGGGAGGCGTGGTCCATGAAGTGAGGTGTAACGAAGAGGAGGCTAGGGCCGGTGGCTCATTTGCAGCTAGAACTCACAGTCGTAGCATGGAAGGTGGCTAGTATTCCCATGTAATTGGCTGAGCTTGTCCAAGCAAGCTTGACATCAAAAGTTTCTCTTCTGGAGTCTCTGATTGATGTGGACAGACTCTCGCCAAGTTAGCCCGTCGTCTAGCTCGCCACCTGATGACGTAGAATCGATCCACTCTGATGAACAGAGAGGAGCCGCATGGTTTCTAACGAGCACTCCCTTCTCACATGAAAACTCTCACGATTGGTTTTGTCCTCATCAGCCTCGCGATTCACGCGCAGAGCGTGCCGCCCAAGAAGCCTATCTCAAGCACGACTCGACCCAGTAGTGCCATCAAGGAGCCATCTCCCGCTATCGATGAGGCCAAGGCGAAGTCGGAACCGAAGGTGGGCAAGGAAGAAGGGGTGAACGAAGGACCCGCTGTGAAGAATGAAAAGCGCGAGGCCGTCGTGACCAGCATTGAGCCTGAGGCGCTGGTGGGGTTTGAGCATTACGCGCCGCAGTTGCAGCAGTTGATTCGTGATGCCCTGGCGCTGACGAAGTTGAACCTGACGTATACCTTTGGGGCATCGAATCCCAAGCAAGGGGGCATGGATTGCTCGGGGACGATTTGGTATCTGCTGAATGGCGCAGGCTTGAAGGGCGTGCCGCGACAATCAAATGAGATGGCGGGCTGGGTGCAGTCGAACACGTTGCTGCATCGCACGCCCACGGCGGATTCGTTGAAGCACCCAGAGTTCAGTGCCTTGCAACCCGGTGACTTGCTGTTTTGGACCGGCACGTATGAGACCGCACCACGTAGGATTCCGGTGACGCATGTCATGCTTTACCTTGGTAAACTCAAGAAGAGCGGAAGGGCGGTGGTGTTTGGTGCCAGCGATGGGCGGGTGTATCAGGGCGAGCGGCGAACGGGCGTGAGTGTGTTCGACTTTTCGCTGCCCAGCGCAGGAGGCACATCCAGCTTCTATGGCTACGGATTGATTCCAGGCGTGGGCAGGATCGCGGTGAAAGTCCCGACTCCGCCTGAACCGATCGTGGTCAAAGCCGCACCAACTCCTGCCCCGGCGGAGCCAGTGCGCTTTACCGAGGTGAACGCTAAGCCGATGACGGCGGCGAAGGAAGATGTTCGTCCTGCGATGTTCACTGAACCCAGCGCTGTCGAGAAGCCTGAGGTCAAAGCAAAGCCCGCAGTGGAGGTGACGAGTAAGGCCAAGAGTAACAGCAAGGCGAAACCTGCCGTGACCACTGAACCCAAGAAGGCAACGGTCAGCACTCAGCCCAAGAGTTCAGTCGCGGCAAAGCCAACCGTGAAGAAGAAATCGCCGCCACTTCCGCCCACGCCACAGGAACAAATCAGCAAGGCAGCGAAGAAGGTCGCGAATTCGATCAAGGGCTTGTTCTCAGACTAGCGTCACACTGGGCAGGTGCTCCGGGAACAGCGGTGGACATGAGTTGACGATTCCTGGTGCCATCCAAGGGCTCGCCTTGGCGTGTGCCAGTCGGCAGCCTGACTCGTTAAGTCTCGGCCCGCATGACCAAGCGCCAGATCATCTGGCGCACATGACTGGCCTTCATCTGGCGAGGCATCAGAATGGTGAGGCTCTTGGAGAATGAACCCCAGCGCACGATGCGGATGTTCACCTTGCGAGAGCCCCAACTGTCAACGGTTGTCTGGTCCGGCTTGTAAAGGTCAATGGTGCGAGTGCCTGTGAGCGCTGAACCGTAATCATCGACCACATAAAATGCCGGGTCGCCTTGAATTTGGAAGATGGTGCCGACCGGGTAGATCGACCAATCCGCTGCCGCGCTCCGCATCTGACCGAAGTTCAAGTCTGTACCTACCGCATTGCTGGAGCCATACTGCAGATGATCGGCCTCCGTGTGGGTGTAGGCAGTGGTTTTGACACCTTGGATCACTTGGCCAGATCTTGCTGCCTCCGTGATCGGTGTGCTGTCCGAGGCGCTTGCTGTGACAGGCTTAATCACTCTCGGCTTGGCCAGAGAAGGCTTGTGGTAGTTAACAGGAAGGCCCAGTTGTCCAGCAAAGGAAGGGACGCAGAAGGCAGCGAGGCAGAGTAGGGTATGACGAAGCAAAACAAAGTTTGGGTTGTTCGGGTCACGCCCTGCTGGCTGGGAGTCCGGCAGAGGGGTTGCCATTCTCCCGAGATGAGCAAGCCTGTCAACTTTTCATTCAATGATGAGCATCTCGTGCATGAGAAAAATAGTTCACATGTTTGAATGAGTCCGGGCGGAGTTGATAACTGAATGGAAGAGTAAGGTGGGTAGATGTTGGGTTATCAATATTGAACGGTTACCCATTAGCTTTCTTTTTCGGCTTCAGATGGATCGGCGCGGAGATGCTTGGTGTCCTTGCTGCGAGCAGGATAAAACATGCAGTCAGCAGCAATAAGCTGGGTGGTATTGTGTTATGCTACACACGATGAAGCCTTTTGTTTTCTGTCATGCCCTGCTCCTGCCTGCGCTCTGCGTGGCGGCGCCGATTGATTATGCCAAGCAGGTGCAGCCCTTGTTTGAAACATACTGCACGGATTGCCACGCAGCAGGCGATGCGGATGGTGACTTTGCCTTGGACACGTATGCAGCACTGATGAAGGGCGGAGAGAACGGCCCGGCGCTGCTCGCAGGCAAGGCAGACAATTCTTTGCTGGTGAAGTTCCTCGAAGGCCGCAGTGGCAAGACGGGTAAGAATCAATTCATGCCGCCAGGCAAGCGCGATCACCTGAAGCCTGAAGAGATCGCGCTGATCAAACAGTGGATCAATGAAGGCGCGCTTGGACCGGTGACGACTACCACGTTCACGGATCCCATGGCGAAGCTGCCGAAGATCGCCAGTCAGTCGGCAGTGAAACCCATCCATGCCTTGGCTGTGGACCCCGCAGGTAAAGTCGCCGCACTCGGGCGCTACGGCAGTGTGGAGCTGGTGGAGGCTTCGACGCTGAAGTCGCTGCGTAAGGTTGAGGGCATCGCGGGCAAGGCGAGTGCGCTGACTTTCAGTCGTGATGGCAGCACGTTGTTCGTGGCGGCAGGGAATGCTGGTATCAGTGGCGTGGCATACGTGGTCAAGGTGACGGATGGAAAGATCATGGCCACACTCGAAGGTCACAAAGACGCGCTGTATGCGCTGGCGGTATCGCCTGATGGCAAGACGCTCGCTACAGGTGGCTATGACCAGAGGATCAAGCTGTGGGACTTAGCGACGGCGCACGAGATCGCGACGATCGCAGGTCACAATGGCAGCATCAATGGCCTCGCCTTTCGGCCTGATGGGAAGGTGCTGGCCAGCGCGAGTGCAGACCGCACGATCAAGCTGTGGAATGCGTCGACGGGTGCTCGGCTCGACACCTTTTCTCAGCCGTTGAAAGAGCAGTTCACCGTTGCCTTCACGGCGGATGGCAAGCGCTTGCTCGCGGGTGGTGCCGACAGTCGCATTCGCGTGTGGAGTGTCAGCGTAGAGGCCAAGGAAGGCAGCAACCCGATTCAGATGTCTAAGTTCGCGCACGAAGGTGCAGTGCTCAGTCTCACCTTGAGCGCCGATGGCAAGACGCTGATGTCCTCTGCCTCGGACAAGTCGATCAAGCTATGGAACGCAGCGGACATCACGGAGCGTCTCGCCTTGGAGAAACAGACCGACTGGTCGCCAGCCGTTGCTTGGCAGGGCAATGCGACCGTGATTGCGGCGCGGCTGGATGGAACGACGGCCCGGTATGCCAGCGACACGGGCAAACCCTTGGTCATGGCGGTCGCGAAGCCCGTGGTTAAGAGTAAGCCTGTGGCCTCTGCGAAGCCAGTGCTGGAAGGTTTCGAACCAGCGGGCTTCCAGATCGGCGGCACGACGCCAGTCAAAGTCATCGGGAAGCAATTGGCAGGCATCAAGAGCGTGAATGTCAGTGATCCGCGCGTGAAGATCACGGCGCTGGGCGATGTGCTGACCGTGGTCGCTAACAAAGCCGTGCCACGCGGCTCGGTCGAGGTCTCCCTCGTCACGGCGGCAGGTGAGACAGCCAAGTTGAAACTTCATGGCGACGATTTGCCGCAGGAGGCCGCAGCCCCGTTGCCCAAGAACATTTGGGGCGTGCTGCGCAACGTCGGGCAGCAGGACCTGCATAAGTTCCGCGCCGAAGCTGGCCAGACCATTGTGCTCGATCTTGCGGCGAAGCGCATTGATTCCAAGGCTTTGAATCTCATGCTCGAGGTGCTCAGCAGTGATGGTCGGCCGCTCATGACCAGCCGAGGCCTGGACAGCGGCACCGATCCCTTCATTGCCTTTAAAGTCCCTGTGGCTGGTGAATACACGGCGCGAGTGCGTCAGATCACGCTCGATGGCTCGGCTGGGCACACGTATCGCCTAACGCTCGGTGCGCTGCCTTATGTCACGGGTGTGTGGCCGCTGTCGGTGAAAGCAAATGCCGAGAGCGAGGTGAGGCTAATCGGTCATCATTTGCCGATGGCCACGGTGAAGGTGAAATCTCCTGCCAGTGGCGCGGCCGTGCTTTCCGTGGGCAGTGTGCGCAGCCGTGCTGCGCTCAGTGTGCAGGTCAGTGAGCTGCCGCAAGTGGTTGAAACAGAGCCTAACGATTCTGTCCAGACTGCGATGGCCCTCAGCTTGCCCTCCGAGGTGCATGGTCAATTCTTCAAAGCGGGCTCTTCCGAGGTGGAAGATGCGGATCATTTTGCCTTCACGGCGAAAAAGGGGGAAACCTGGATCATGGAGACGCTGGCCGACCTCGCAGGCTCGCCAGCAGACACTCGGATCGACGTGCTCACCACCACTGGTGAGGTGGTGGAAAGGCTGCGCTTGCAGGCGGTGCGTGACTCCGCCGTCACCTTCCGCGGTGTCGATGCGGACAACCCCGACATTCGCTTGGTGAACTGGGAGGAGATGGAGCTGAATGAATTCGTCTATTTCCAGGGCGATGTGGCGCGCATCTTCCGCATGCCGCGCGGACCGGATGCGGGCGCACTGCACTACGCGATTGGCAACAAGCGCCGCGCTTACTTCGACACCACGGCGACCAATCATGCGCTGGATGATCCCGCTTACGTCGTGCAGCCTGTCGCGGAGGGGGCGGCACTGGTGCCGAATGGATTGCCGGTGTTCACCTTGAACTATGGCAATGATGATGCGGGTGATCGCAGCCTTGGCCATGACTCACGCCTAACCTTCACCGCACCTGCGGATGGCAAATACATCGTGCGCGTCAGTGACTCGCGTGGCTGGAGCAGTGAGCGCTCGGTGTATCGACTCGGCGTGCGTCGCCCGTTGCCAGATTTTGCGGTAGCCCTGCAGGGCAACGATCAGACGGTGGGCGCAGGTGGAGCCATGGGCTTCTCCCTGCGCGCCACTCGGAAGGATGGGTTCGAGGGGCCGATCTCGGTTGCGGTGGCGGGCGTGCCCCAGGGCTACTTTGTGTCATCGCCAGTCGTCATTCAGGAAGGGCATGTGCTGGCCAGCGGCACGGTCTTCGCTGCTGCGGATGCACCAGCCATGGCGGACTGGAGCAAGGTGACGGTGACGGCCACGGCCATGATCGACGGCAAGCCTGTCACCCGCCGTGTGAATGGACTGGGCACGATCAAGCTCGGACCCGCACCGAAGTTCGTGGCCTTTCTGGAACTCGACCAAGGGGGCAAGCCGCTGCCTCGCAAGGGCATGGAACCGCAGGAGATCGTGGTGTCGCCAGGCAAGATCACCAAGGCCTGGATCCGCGTGCAACGCCAGGGCGACGAGGGCATTATCAACTTCGATGTGCACAGCCTGCCGCACGGCGTGATCATCAACGACATCGGCCTCAACGGTGTGCAAGTGCGGGCCAAGGAGACCGAGCGCGAGATTGAGTTCGTCTGTGCGAAGTGGGTGCCCGAGCAGGAGCGCCTGGCTCAGGCCTGCGTCAGCTCCGCGCGTGTCGAGGCAGACAGTGGTGGCCTTGCCACTAGCTTCCCGGTGCGGATCAAGATCGTGCGGCCGACAGACGCGGTGACTTTGGCAAGGTAGGTATCTGTGTCCCCACAGAGCCGCCACGGCTGCGACTTGCCCATCACTTCGACAGCGGAACCCTGGGGCAGAGCGCCCTACCAGTGTTCGAGCAACGGCAGTTCAGGCATCACTGAACAACCGCCGATTCTTCCAGAAGTAACTGAAGCCAGAAATGAGCGTCAACGCCGCCGTGAAATACACAGTGAACTTGCCAAAGATCGCAGGCGAAAAAGGCGGCCATTCAAACCAAGTGCGCGTGAAGGCGAGCATCGGTTCCGCGCTGGCGCTGTAAGTGAGGAAGTAAATGACCGTAATGACCTGCCAGACCATCTTGTGCTTCCCTAGCTTCTCGGCGGCTAGCACCACGCCCTGACTGATGGCGATCTGGCGGATGCCGGTGACAAAGAACTCGCGCGCTAGGATCGCGATGACGATCCATGCGGGAATCGCACGCTCGATCGCCAGCATGGTCAGTGCGGCGGCCATCAGGATCTTGTCCGCGAGCGGGTCGAACAGCTTGCCGAAGTTCGTGATCAATTCGTGGTTGCGCGCAATCACGCCATCCAGGTAATCCGTGAAAGACGCGACGATGAAAACGATCAGCGCCCACGACTGGCCATTCGGGACACCCGCATAGCACAGCGCGACGAACGGCACCGTGAGCGCGAGACGTGCAACGCTGAGTTTGTTGGGCAGGTTCATGATGGCCTCCTGTAAGCGACGAAATGCAGGGGCTGTCAATGCTGCAATATCGTCACGCGAACACCGCGCGCTTCCAGATCGGCACGACAGTTTTGACTTCCTTCAGATACCAGCGGCACACATCAAACGCCTCCGCGCTGTGCTTGGTTTGCACGCGGATGATGATGCTTGGTTCCTCATTTGCAACGAAGCCGAGCCGATGCTGAATAAACACCCGGTGCGGCCCATGCTCATGCGTGCCCCGTGCACACAGCTCGGCCAGCATCTTCTCCGCCATCGGGGTATAGGCCGTGTAGTCGATGCCGGTGATGGGCCGGCCGCTCTCACTGCCGCGCACGGTGCCCAGGAACTGCACCTCCGCGCCCTCCTCGGGGGCGAAGGTCGGGACCGCTGGGGCGATGGGTTCGTGGGAGAGCAGGAAAGGGGCAGCAGCCATGCCCGAAATAGGGCACGGATGCCGCCGCGCCTGCAATCCCTTTCACCCTTTCCCTGAACAATTCTCATTTGCGATTGGCCGTGATCGGGTTACTTGCACGCCCGCTTCTTCCAGGGGCGGGCTAACCACTCACCCCCACAGAGAACATGTCACAGAAGAGCGACTTTGGATTGATTGGCCTTGCCGTTATGGGCCAAAACCTTGTGCTGAACGTAGAGAGCCGCGGCTTCCAGGTCAGCGTCTATAACCGCACCACCAGCGTGACGGATGAGTTCATCGCCAAGCACCCAGGCAAGAAGCTGGTCGGCGCGCACACGCTGGAAGAGTTCGTCCAAAGCCTCGCCCTGCCACGCAAGATTCACATCATGGTCAAATCGACCGCCGTGAAGGATGGCGACCGCGACGCTGTGGACGCCGTCATTGAGCAGCTCATCCCTCTGCTCGATCAGGGCGACATTGTCATCGACGGTGGCAACAGCTTCTACCAGACGACCGAGCGTCGTGACGCCTACCTCGCCGAGAAAGGCCTCCGCTTCATCGGCGCTGGTGTGTCCGGCGGTGAAGAAGGCGCGCGCAAAGGCCCGTCCATCATGCCTGGCGGTCCTGCTTCCACCTGGGAAGTGATGAAGCCCATCTTCGAGAGCATCAGCGCGAAGGTGGACGGCGAGCCCTGCGTCATCCACATCGGCCCTGGTGGCGCTGGCCACTATGTGAAGATGATCCACAACGGCATCGAGTATGGCGACATGCAGCTCATCTGCGAAGCCTACAACATCTTCAAGAACGCTGGCTTCACCACCGACGAAATGGCCACCATCTTCAACGAGTGGAACGAAGGCGACATGCAGAGCTACCTGATCCAGATCTCTGGCAAGGCGCTCGAGCAGAAGGACCCAGAGACCGGCACGCCCATCGTCGAACTCATCGTCGACAAGGCTGGCCAGAAGGGCACGGGCCAATGGACCCTGCTCAACGCCGCTGAAAATGCCGTCGTCATCAGCACCATCAACGCCGCTGTCGAGGCACGCATCCTTTCCAGCCAGAAGAAGCAACGCGTCGCCGCCAGCACCCAGCTCACCGGCCCAGCCGTCAACATCACCACCGACAAGGCCGAGCTCGTCAAGAAGGTGCATGACGCGCTGTATGCTTCCAAGATCATCAGCTACGCCCAAGGCCTCGACCTCATCAAGACCATGGGCGAGAAGAAGGGCTGGGGCCTCGACCTCGGCCGCATCGCCAGCATCTGGCGCGGCGGTTGCATCATCCGCGCTCGCTTCCTGAACCGCATCACCGACGCGTATCGCACCAACGCCAACCTCGCGAACCTCATGCTCGATCCGTTCTTCAAGGACGTGCTCAGCAAGACCCAGCAGAACTGGCGCGAAGTGGTCAGCCTCGCCACGCTGAACGGCATCCCTTGCCCCGCGTTCTCGGCATCCCTCGGCTACTACGACAGCTACCGCGCCGCGCGCCTGCCCGCCAACCTGCTCCAGGCCCAGCGCGACTTCTTCGGTGCCCACACCTACGAGCGCACCGACAAGCCCGAAGGCCAGATGTTCCACACGGAATGGCCTGAGGTCATTGGCTAATCCCCGATAGGAGCGCGGACACTCTTGTCCGCTACATTCAATCAATGCAAAGGCGGCTGAGGCAACTCAGCCGCTTTTTTTGTGCGCTGCCGTCCTCAATCAAAGGCATGAGGATCGTCTTGCAGGCGCCGCAGTGCGATTGCATCTAACTTGTCCTTCTCCCGCGCGGAGTTCGCCTTCCAGCCGATCAGCGACGCTTTTGAAGCATAGCGAACGGCCAGGCCTCGCAGCATCAATGTGCTGGCATCAGATATCACATCCACATATCGCCGACCACTCATGCGCGTGAAGAGGTCGATTTGGCATTGCTCAGTTTCTTCCACGATGCGGATCGCGCCTTCGCTATCGTCGAAGTCCGACCGCATCAGTTCCGAAGCGAATCCCTCGCCGTAGCTGCCTAAGGTCGAGAGCAGAAGGTCGATGTTCTTGGCGCTGCCATCCACCAGGAGGTCCACATCCTCCGTGAGCCGGACATAGCCCTGCAAGGTGACGGCGATCCCACCCACCACCACAAACTGGATGCCACGCTCAGCGAGCAGGACCAGCAACTTTTCGAACGAAGGTTCCATCGTCTTGAGGAGGAGACCACTTCCCACCACGCAGCATTAGCGCATTGCGCCGGAGCATCTCCAACCGCTGCAAAGGCGGCACCCGCGACAGGCTGCCGCCCACGCGCTTCTTGAGAGGCTCCGTCAGGTCGTTGGTCACGGCCCGACTTTACGGCTTCAGACCTTCTTGGCAAGGTTTGAGACTTACCAAAGCCCGAAGACCGGTTCTTCTACACGGAATGGCCGGAGGTGTGCAGGCCAGACGCAGCACTGGAACAGTTGCTTTGCCACTATCCAAGGTGAGGAGCTCCCGCTGCTGAGCGGACCTTATCGAAACCATGTGAGGCACTGACGTTTCGCAAACATACCGCCCTCCACGCGCGTAAGGTTGCTGCCATGAAATCCATCGCCCTGGTCCTCTGCCTCGCGTCGTCCTGCCTTGCGCAAGACGCACTGAAATCATCGCTGGTCTTCCATGCGTCCTTCGACTCCTCGCTGAACGCGGATTTCAGCAAGGGCGACAAGACGGCCGTGATCAAGAAGGGCAAGGAGTTCGTGCCGTGCGTGTTCAACGACGACGTGAAGCTGGATGCCACGGGCGGGAAGTTTGGTGGCTGTCTGCACTTCCCGAAGAAGGGCGTCACGCGGCCGCAGTTCACCGGGGTGAATGTGCTGGGCTACAATGATAAGTCGTGGAGCACCACGGTGTCGGTCTGGCTGAGGCTCACGCCGGATCAAGACCTGGAGCCTGGCTACTGCGACCCGGTCCAGATCACGGGCGACGACACGAAGAAGGGCTACATCTTCCTGGAGTTCTCCAAGGACGAGACGCCGCGCTTCTTCCGCTACGCGGTGCGGCCCTTGTTTGAAATCTGGAATCCCACGAATGTGCAGTGGGCGGACATCCCCTTCGAGCAGCGCCCGATGGTGCAGGTGGCGAAGCCGCCCTTCACTCGCGAGGCGTGGACGCATGTGGCCTTCACGCTCTCGAACGTGAACAACAAGTCAGCCACGCCCACTGCCAGCCTGTTCCTCAATGGCAAGCTGCAAGGCCGCATCGAGAACTGGGACCTCACACTCGGCTGGGACCCGGCCTCCGTGGCGCTGGTGCTGGGGGCTTCGTATGTGGGCTGGCAGGATGACCTCGCGGTCTTTGATCGCGCACTGAGCGATGCGGAGGTGCAGCAGTTGTTTGAGCTGAAGGATGGCATCGCGAGCTTGAAGTAAGTCAGGCCCGCGCACCACGTTCTGTCTGGCACCATGCATCGCCTCCTTCTCCTTGCCTCGCTTCTGTTCGTATCCGCCCTCCACGCCGCGGACAAGCCCTTCGGCCTGCCGGGCATGAAGCACGACATCGAGTTCGCCAAGGTGGGCGATGTGTCGCTGACGCTGGATGCCTATGTGCCCGAGGGCGCGGGACCGTTCGCGACGTGTATCCTGGTGCATGGCGGCGGGTTTACCAAGGGTGACAAGCAGTCGTTCATCAAGCCGCTGTTCGAGCCACTGGCGAAGGCGGGCTTCGTGTGGTTCACGATCAACTACCGCCTCGCGCCGCAGCATCCGTGGCCCGCGTGCGCGGATGATGTCGCGACCGCGATCAAGTGGGTGAAGGCGCACGCGGCGGACTACAAGGCGGATCCGAAACGCCTCGCGCTCATCGGCGAATCGGCGGGTGGGCATCTCGTCTCCTGGGCAGGCGTGAAAGGCGAAGGCGAGACACGCGTCGCTGCCGTGGTGCCGTTTTATGCGCCGCATGATCTCGCGGTACAGGTGAAGCGTCGCAACGCGCTCGGTG
>CAXNNN010000011.1:0-20804 GCA_964203095.1 Verrucomicrobiaceae bacterium
GGACCTGATCAAGGCCGGTGTCTCCGCCATCAAAGTCGGCGTCGGCCCAGGCTCGATCTGCACCACCCGCATCATCAGCGGCGTGGGTATGCCCCAGTTCACCGCCATTCAAGAGACCGCCGCCGTGGCTCGCGAAGCTGGTATCACCGTCATTGCCGACGGCGGCATCCGCTATTCGGGCGACGTGGTAAAGGCGCTCGCAGGCGGCGCTGACATTGTCATGCTCGGTTCCTTGCTCGCCGGCACCTCCGAAAGCCCCGGCGCGATGGTGAAATGGCAGGGCCGCACCTTCAAAGAGTATCGCGGCATGGGCAGCCTGAAAGCCATGCGCAAGGGCGCGAGCGACCGATACGGCCAAAACGCCAGCGGCAAGCTCGTGGCAGAAGGCGTGGAAGCACGCGTGCCTTACAAGGGCCGTCTGGCCGATGTCGTCTTCCAGCTCATGGGTGGCCTGCGCAGCGGCATGGGTTATGTCGGAGCGAGGAATTTGACCGAGCTGCGCGCGAAGGCCCGCTTCGTCCGCATTACCGCTGGTGGCCTGAAGGAAAGCCATCCGCACGATGTAACCATCACTGAGGAGCCGGTGAATTACGAGGTGGAGTGATCTCTCAAGGAGCCGTCAGCGCCCGTCCATTGTGCTTCGCATTCAGCGCGGCCAAAAACGGCACCGCAGTCTCCGCCCATGGCTTGGCCCCGGGATAGTGCCCCGCATAACCGCCGAAGGTGCTGCGCAGCATGTCCGTGTCGATGATGCCTGGGTTCAAGGCCACGATGGCGACCTTGCCATTGGTCTCCTGCGCCGTGGCTTTGGATAGGCCTTCGATGGCCCACTTGGTAGCGCAGTACGGGGCGACTTCGCCCGCTGTGCTGCGGCCCCAGCCGGAGGAAAAATTGACCACCACACCACTGCCGCGTTTCAGCATTGGGGGGAGCAAGTGACGCATCATCGCGATAGTGCCTTTGATATTCACGTCGATGATCGAGTGAATGTCCTGCTCGCTCATCTCCCACAGCGGCTGGTTGGGATTGATAATAGCGGCATTGTTCAGCAGCAAGTCTGGCACGCCGACCTGGCCGACGACGCGCTCGCAGAAGCGCTGCACGTCAGCTTCCTTCGATACATCGCAGACGTCAAAAGAGTGCAGCTCGCCGGGCTTGGCTTGCAGGTCCTGCACAGCGGCCTCGTTGCGCCCGCAACCGGCGACGATCCAGCCCAGCTTCATAAACTCATCGACCATCGCACGGCCAAGTCCGCGCGTGCAGCCTGTGATACAAACAACCTTTGGATTCATGACCAAATCGTTGCCTCCCCTTTTTGAATTGTCCACGTAAAGCAGTTTACCTCCAGACCCGACTTTGCCATCATGAACACCATGTCTCTGCCCACCGTGCAATCGGCGGCTAACACCCGCACCTTCCCGAAATTTGATCTTGTCCGCCTGCTGTCTTCTGTGTTCGAGCCGACACAAGATCAGCGCATCTGCATCCTGATCGACCTTCCTGACCTCAGTGAAGCCAAAGGGTTTGCCTTTCTCGACGATCTGAAGCTGCAAGTGCAGGCGCGTGCTCACAAGTATTTTTACACCGAACTGAAGGAGAGCGCGCTGGCCAAGCTCGGCGCGACCGGCGGCGAAATGTTCGCTTACCCGCTGACCGGTGGCAGCAACCTGGACATGTCCGACTATTGCGTGGATATGGAAGGCAATGAGCTGAGCTTGGAACGCGACGTGTATGCGAAATACGACATCATTCTCTGCATCAGCACCTTCAGCGCGACCGCACCACTGACCGCTCACGCGAAGAAGTTCGGCTTCCGCGGTGCCACTCTGCATGGTCTGAATGAAGTGATCCTGAGCACGGGTCTGGCTGTCGATTACAACGATGTCAGCCGCGATGCCGAGAAGCTGCGCCTGTCGATGACGAAGGCCGATTGGGTCGAGATCGACTTCACGGTCGATGGCCATCAAGACATGACCGTGCGCCTGCAACTCGATGGCCAGGAAGCGCAGAAGTCTCATGGCCTCTGCCGCGGCCTGACCCCCGATGTGGCGAACCTGCCTGCGGGCGAAGTTTATTTCGTGCCGACGGGCGCGGAAGGCCAGTTCCCGCTGAAGTATGAAGACGGCACACTCGGCCGCCTCTCCGTCACCGGCGGACGCATCATCAAGTCCGAGCTGATCGAGGGCAAACAGAGCACCATCGACGAGCACAATCAGAAGCTAGCCGACGACCCGATGACCGGCGTGCTCGGCGAGCTAGGCTTCGGCACGCAAGTGCTGCCCGTGAGCGGTGCCGATATTCAGGACGAGAAGGTGCTTGGCACCTGCCACCTAGCCACCGGGCGCGACGATCATCTGGGCGGTCACATCACGCCTGCGCTGTTCAAGCGTCATCAAAATGCGACGCACGACGACATTCTCTTCGCCCCACACAAGACACCGAATTTCGACATCAAGCAGGCGCGCATGTCTCGCGGCGGCAAGGTGGAAGTGTTGATCGAGCACTTCCAGCCGATGAAGTATCTGCAAGATGCCCTCGCTTCCTGAGCGCATACTGTCGCTCATGAACCGACGCCTCTCGCTGCTGGTGCTGCTCTTGGTGAGTGGCCTCGTCTCCTGCTCATCGCTGCCAAGACTGTCCTCGCACCCAACGGTGGCGATGCTGTTCCTGGAACCAGGAGGCAACGCCTATCCACGCGGCGCTGAGGCGTATGTCATCCTGCGTGCCGTCGATGGCGAGATGGTGAAGGATCAAACCATCCCAGGCGGCATCGTGCTGCGTCCCGGTTGGGGTCATGTCACCCTCAGCGCGCGGCGCGATGCAGGGACTCGCATCGGCGGCATGATCTTTGGCGAAATGGGGTCGACAATGGGCCGGGCCATTGATGAACTGGGCAGCACGCAGTTTGATCGGCGGCTCTCTTTCCGAGCCGAGGCTGGTCACGATTATCAAGCCCGCATGAAGCAGGCCGCCTTTGGTTACGACTACTGGATCAAGGACCGCACGACAGGAAAGACGGTCGCTGATTCACGCCAGCCTGAACCCGTCCCACGCTGGTAGGGCGCTGTGTCTCTAAAGCGCCGGATACACGGTGAACGATCTCGACAGCTTTTCGTTCCACCACGTCCAGGACTCCGACGACGGCTCTCTGAGACAGAGCGCCCTACCCGCTAAACCCACACCTTCACATGTCCAACATTTACGAAACCAAGCGCCTGCTCGATGAATATCTGCTGTTTCATTACGGCAGCGATCAAGAGGTCATGCCCTGGACTTTTGGTCCCAAAGAGGCGCTCGGGTTCGCCATTCGCACCGTTCAGGACCTGCTCGACTCAGCGGCAGACAAAGGAACGGCGCTTGATCTAGGCTGCGCCGTGGGCCGCTCCAGCTTCGAGCTAGCCGCGCGCGGCTATGAGGTGATCGGCATCGACTACTCGCACAGCTTCATTGAGGCTGCGCAGCGTCTGCAAGCAGGTGAAGCCCTGGCCTACGACCGCCTGGATGAGGGCAGCCAGCACACTCCCTTGATGGCGAAGGCGGTGTCTGGCCGGGTCACCTTTGAACAAGGCGATGCCATGAATCTGCGCGCCGACCTCGGGTCCTACGACGTGCTGCACGCGGCAAATTTACTGTGTCGCCTGACCGAGCCGCAGCGCTTGATTGAGCGTCTGCCAGCCCTGGTCAAACCCGGCGGCCAGCTCCTGCTGACCACGCCCTGCACCTGGCTGGCCGATTTCACCCCGCCGAAGAACTGGCCCCAAGGCAGCACTCGTGACTGGCTGCGCGAAAGGCTCTCAGAGCACTTCACACAGGAGCTGGAGCGTGATGTGCCCTTCCTTATCCGCGAACACGCTCGGAAGTATCAATGGAGCGTTGCCTGGGGCACTCGCTGGCGGCGGAAGGCCTAGTCCTGCTTCAGAATCCGGGCCTCGCCACATCCCCACGTGGCAAGGCGTTGATTGGGGCTTTCATACTTCGCCCCTCCCGCCCAGGGCGAGAACGCAGGCAGAATCCAGTGCTGCAACCCAGGCTGCAATTTGAAGCGATCCTGCACCAGCGCCGGCAGCTTTAACTTCAGCCCTGCGCCATCGCTCAGGTGCAGCGCAGGGTGTTCATGGCCGCACACGTGCACGGGCGCAATGGTGCCATTCAGCTCGCGCATGGCCTTGGTCATTTTGTGGCCGTGATGGAAGACGAAATCGCCGATGCGATGCCAGAGCAGGAATCCTTCGTCGCGCTTCAAAGCAGGACGATCGTGATTGCCCTCGACCAAGATCAGCTGCGCCACGCAGTCACGCACACGCTCGATCATTTTCATGGTTTCCCGGATCGACCCACCGCCATCCATGATGTCGCCATTCAGGACCAGGGTGCGCGGCTTGTAGTGGTTGATCAGGTCCATGAGCCGTTGCTCCGTGGCCGCCATGCCCCACTGCGGCAGCAACGCGCCGTGGTTGCGCACACGGTTCAGCTCGAAACCAAAATGCAGGTCCGACACCGCCATCCAGCCATCCGATTCATGCACCAGCGCCCTCCGACTGTCGAGCAGACAGCCGTGGCCCACATTTGCCGTGGCAAAGCGTTCGGTGCTTGGTAGTGATGCGCCCACCTTTTCACACTAGCCACGCTCATGGAACCTCAAGCCCCGACTCAATCTGAATCTGAATTGCTCCAAGTCCGCCGCGACAAGCTCGAAGCCTTGAAGGCCAAAGGCATCGCGCCGTTCGGGGGCAAATTCGAGAACACGCACGATGCGGGCGCGCTGAAGGAGAACTTCGTCGAGGGCATTCAAGTCAAGGTTGCCGGGCGTGTCCTGGCCAGGCGCACCATGGGCAAGGCGATCTTTTTCGACATCGGCGACTTCACGGGCCGCATCCAGTGCTACGCGAACAAGAAGGAGATCGGCGACGAGGCCTTTGATCTGCTCGCTAGCCTTGTGGACATCGGTGACTGGCTCGGGGTGACGGGCGAGAGCTTCATCACGAAGATGGGTGAAAAGTCGATCCTGGCCAAGGGCATCACCTTCCTGAGCAAGGGGCTGCGTCCGCTACCGGACAAGTGGCACGGCATCACGGACAAGGAACTGAAGTATCGCCAGCGCTACCTCGACCTGATCAGCAATGACGAAAGCCGCGCAATCTTCGTCACGCGCAGCAAGATGATCGCGGAGATCCGCCGCTACCTGGGCGACAAGGACTTCATCGAGGTCGAGACGCCGATGATGCAAGACGTGGCTGGCGGCGCTGCGGCGCGTCCGTTTGAGACCTTCCACAACGCACTGAACATGCCGCTGTATCTGCGCATCGCGCCGGAGCTATTCTTGAAGCGCCTGCTGGTCGGCGGCTTCACGCGCATCTTCGAACTGAACCGCAACTTCCGTAATGAAGGCATCAGCCGTCGTCATAACCCGGAGTTCACCATGCTGGAGGCCTACTGGGCCTTCGCCGACTTCGAGCAGATGGCCGATCTGGTGGAAGGCATGATTTGCCACCTGGCCGAGAAGTTCTGCGGCGGGCTGAAGATCGAGCACAAGGACGCCGAGGGCAATGTGACCAAGACGATCAACCTCACGCGTCCATGGCGTCGCGCGAGCTACAAAGACCTGCTGAAGAGCATCGACGAAAAGTGGTGGGACTACACGCCCGCCGAACGCAAGGCCCGCGCCAAGGAACTGGGCGTGGAGATCGGTGCGAACTTCGAGGACTACGAGGTTTCGCAGCACATGTTCGAGAAGCTCATTGAAGAGAAGAGCTTCAACCCGTTGTTCGTCACGCATTGCCCGAAGCAGCTGGTGCCGCTGGCCAAACAGAACACCGAGGACGACAGCGTGGTGGATGTCTATGAACTGGTCATCAACGGCCAGGAAATCAGCCCCGGCTATAGCGAGCTGAATGACCCGATCGTGCAACGTGCGCGTCTCGAAGAGCAAGCTGGGGAAGAGATCCAAAAGATCGACGAGGAGTTCATCACCGCGCTCGAATACGGCATGCCGCCTGCGGGTGGCATCGGCATCGGCATCGACCGCCTGATCATGATGCTGACGGGCGCGGAAAGCATCCGTGATGTGGTGCTCTTCCCGCAGCTGAAGCGGCGGGAGTAGAATTTAACCGGCCACGAAAGAGGACAGGGAACACAAAGCGAAGACTCTGATTTGTGCGCTGTGTGCGCTTTGGTGGCTGACTATTTCTTCGTCTTGCGCACCTTGGTCCTTGCCTGGGTGATGGCCAGGATGGCGGGGTGCGTCAGGCGGCGTTCGGCGGTGATGGCGTAGAACTGCGTTTCCACCTCCTTGGTGCGACCGATGGGGAGGAAGCCGAAACGTTCGACCGCCTCCGTCTCCACCAGCGTGGGCACAGCGATAAAGCCGACGCCTCGCGTGGCCACGATCTTGGTCAACGCCGCATCCTCGAACTCGGCGATCACACGCGGCTCCACCTCCACGCTGCGGAACCACTTTTCCAGGTCGCGCCGCAGGTGGCAGTTCTGCGTGGGCAGCAAGGCTGGTGCGCCATGCAGGTTGCGTGGGAAGCGGCCCTTCAGCGTGCGGGCCAAGTCGGGCATAGCGCAGAAAGTGACGCCGCAACTGCTCAGCAGGTGATTGAAAACCTTGCCCGCCATGCCAGGCGATGCGGGTTCATCGGACAGCACGACATCCAATCGATGCGTGGTCAGCTGTGCCACGAGGTCGGTCAACTTTCCTTCCACACAAGTGAGTTGCACCGGCGGCTGGTGCTCAAAGATCGGGCGCAAGATGTCGTAGCTCATCAGCTTGGGAAAGGAGTCCACGATACCGGCATTCAAACGAAGCACGCGTGAGGTGGGCGCTTGCTTGGCGGCGCGCAGCACCTCGCTGCCCAAGGCGAAGATTTCTTCTGCATAACCGTGAATCATTTGGCCAAACTCCGTGAGCGCTAAGCTTCGGCCGCTGGGCCGGAAGAGCCGTCCGCCCAGCGCAGACTCCAGCAGCTTGATCTGCGCGCTCATCGACGGCTGAGAGACGCTGAGCTTTTCCGCGGCGAGCCGCAGGCTGCCCTCTCGCGCCACCGCCCAGAAGTAACGAAGGTGGTGGTAGTTGAGGAATTCATGGGCGGATAACTCTTCCATAATCTGGAAGGATAACTGACTTTTTGAGTATTGGGCAAAGGGTTTCTACACTGACATGATCGCCACGTCAGCAGAACAAACCATTATGAAACTCATTCTGAAACGCCTGAACCACGAGCCCTCCGCTTCCTTGATTGACCTCTTGAAACAGGAGCTGGCTTCCCTCTCACCCCAACTCCAGATTGACGAAGCTCACGTCCAGTTGGAGCGCCGGGACGAAGCTAGCCCGCCCTTCCGCGTGGCCATGCACCTCGTCACGCCAGGCCCGGATGTGGAAACCGAAGCCACCGACCACACCCTGCGCGCGGCCATGCTGAAGGCCTTCGAAGCGGTGCGCAGCAAGATCGGCCACCGCCACCAGAAACGTGCGCGGCGCAAGGTGCCGACGCATGTGACTTCCCTATCGCGGCTGATGTCAGCCGCTGGTCCGAGACGCTAAACCCTTTTCACTAACCCCCCTTTTTTTACTCATCACCTCTTATGACTGACCAGATCTGGCTTTGGATTGGCTTCAACCTTTTCGTCCTGCTCATGCTCGCCCTGGACCTGGGCGTATTCCACCGCAAGGCGCACGTGGTCACCTTCAAAGAATCCATGGGCTGGACAGTCGTCTGGGTGAGTTTGGCCATGCTCTTCAACCTTGGTATCGGCCACTACATGGGCGATGCCAAGGCGCTGGAGTTCTTTACTGGCTATGTGATCGAGAAATCGCTAAGCGTGGACAATGTGTTCGTCTTCGCCCTGCTGTTCAGCTACTTCGCGGTGCCCGCACAGTATCAGCATAAGGTGCTGTTCTGGGGTATCCTGGGGGCGCTGATCATGCGGGCGGTGATGATCGCTCTGGGCGCGAAACTCATCACTGAGTTTGCTTGGATCATCTACGTCTTCGGTGTCTTCCTGATCGCCACCGGCATCAAGATGATCGTGAAGCGCGAGACCGAGATCCACCCGGAAAACAATCCGCTGGTGAAGCTCTTCAAGCGCTTCATGCCCGTGACCCCTGAATTCCAAGGCGAGAAGTTCTTCATTCGCAAAGAAGGCATCTTGATGGCGACACCGCTGTTCGTGGTGCTGCTGCTGGTAGAGTTCACGGACTTGATCTTCGCGGTGGATTCCATCCCGGCGATCTTCGCGGTCACCAAGGATCCCTTCATCGTCTATACCTCGAACGTCTTCGCCATCCTGGGCCTGCGTTCCCTCTACTTCGCCTTGGCGGGTGTGATGGACAAGTTCCACTACCTGAAGGTCGGGCTGGGTGTGGTGCTGAGCTTCGTGGGTGTGAAGATGCTGCTCGGTCACACGGAGTGGAAGATCGACACGCATCTGTCGCTCGGCGTCATCGTCATGGTGCTCACAGCATCGGTGGTGGCGTCCTTGATCTGGCCGAAAAAGCCGCAGGCGCTGGAGCCCCTGAAGACGCTTCCTCAGAACTAGATTCCACTGCAACCAACCAAACTAAGTCATCCCACCCTATGAAACCTACCCTGATCCTTACAACGGCTCTCTCCTTTGTGTGCGTTAGCTGCACCAGCTTTTCACCCCAAGGGCAGACCATGACCAAAGAAACGCAGGCGGCGACAACCCCTGCCGAAGCGCTGAAGCGCCTCAAAGCTGGCAATGATCGCTTTGTCAAAGGCCGGGCATTGCACCGGAACTTGCCCAAACAGATCGCAGCCACGGCAAAGGGGCAGTATCCCTTCGCCAGTGTGGTCAGTTGCCTCGACTCTCGCACCAGCACGGAGCTCGTGTTCGATCAAGGCATGGGCGATGTATTCAACGCGCGTGTCGCTGGTAACATTGTGAACCCGGATATCATTGGCAGCCTAGAGTTCGCTTCAAAAGTCGCGGGCTCGAAGCTGATTGCCGTCATCGGTCACACCAGCTGCGGTGCCGTCAAGGGAGCCTGCGATCACGTGGAGCTGGGCAACCTTACAGGGTTGCTCAAGCGCATCGAACCCGCCGTGAAGGCCACGCCTTCGGCCGCTGGTGAGAAGCGTTCATCCAAGAACGACGCGTTCGTGGACCGGGTCGCTGAGAGCAACGTGCAGTTGGCGATCAAAAGCATCCGCTCTCAAAGCCCGATCCTCCGGGACATGGAAGCGAAGGGCGAGATCAAGATCGTGGGCGGGATGCAGGATCTGCACACGGGTACCGTGACCTTCCTGCCTTAACACCACTGGCCTCTAACGACACTCGTGATGAACCGCACACACTGGTTGCTTAGCATTTGGGTTCTGGTGGTCTTTGCCCTGCATCAGGACATCTGGAACTGGCATGAATTCGGCCCGCTATGGTTTGGAATGCTGCCACCAGGGCTCACCTATCATCTGGGTTACTCAGTGCTGGCGGCCATCACGATGGCTCTGCTGGTCAAGTTCGCTTGGCCAGCAGAGCTTGAGGCCGAGGACGACACCTCCAAGACGACCGACTCATGATTCCTGCCATCGTCGTTTTCATCTATCTGGCGGTTGTTCTTTACGTGGGCTTGTTTGCCTTCCGCCAGAGCACCGGCTCCAAGGAAGACTTCTTCCTCGCCAGTCGTTCCTTGGGACCGTGGGTTTTCTTGCTCACGGTGTTCGGCACGAACATGACAGCCTTCGCCATCCTGGGCAGTTCTGGCTTGGCGTATCAACGGGGCATTGGCGTATATGGACTGATGGCCTCGTCCTCAGGGTTAATCATTCCGTTGACCATCTTCCTGATCGGCACGCGGCTTTGGGCGCTGGGCAAGAAGCACGGCTACATGACCCAGGTGCAATACTTCCGCGATCGGTGGGAGTGTGATGGCATCGGCACGCTGATCTTCGCGGTCACGGCACTGATGATGATCCCGTATGTCGTGATCGGCATGATGGGCGGCGGGCACACGCTGGAAAGCTTGAGCGAGGGCTTTGTGCCTTACTGGCTGGGCGGGGCCATCGTGGCCATCGTGGTCATGCTATATGTGTTCTTTGGCGGGATGCGGGGCGTCGCCTGGGTCAATGCATTGCAGACCGTGCTGTTCCTGCTGTTCGGTGCGATCGCGTTCTACCTCATCTCGCGGAACCTGGGCGGCTACGACAAGATCATCGCCGAGATCGCCGCCGATCCCAAGCAGGAGGCCCTGCTGAACCGCTCGCGCATTTCTCCACAGGAGTTCTTCAGCTACAGCTTCATCCCGCTGTCCGCGATGATGTTTCCGCACATGGCGATCATGTGCCTGACGGCGGAGAAGGTGACCTCCTTCAAGCGCACGGTGGTCTGGTATCCGATCTGCATCTTGCTGATCTGGCTGCCCAGTGTGTTCCTCGGCATCGTGGCGGCCCATCAGTTCCCAGGGCTGAAGTTGGGCGAGTCTGACGACGTCATTCTGCGCCTGCTCAGCGACAATACGGACGTGATTGTGGCAGGCGTGCTGGGCGCAGCGATCATGGCCTGCGTGATGGCCACGGATTCGCAGATCATGGCCTTGAGCACCATGTTTAGCCAAGATGTGTTCGCCCATTACGGCGGGGCCAAGAAGTATGGCGAGACGGTGCAGGTGTGGATGGGCCGGGCATTCGTCATCGTGATTGCGATCGTGAGCTACATCCTCGCGCTCGCGCTGGAAGGGCAGAAGTCCATCTTCGATCTGGCCATTCGCTTCGGATTCTCCGGCTTTGCCGCGCTCGCACCGATCATGTTGGCGGCGCTGTTTTGGCGGCGCAGCAACAAGTGGGGAGCCCTGGCCGCTGTGCTCTGGGTCATGCTCTGCATGGCCGCGCTGTGGTGGCTACAAGTCTATTCCAACGACCTGGCACCCAAGCCGGGCCAGGCCCCGGTGGCGATCTTCGCCGCGCTGGGGGATCTCTTCCTGCGGACGCCAATGAACGTCACGATCTACGGCTACATGCCGGTCATGTTCATGTGCCTGGGCTCAGCCATCTGGATGGTGGTGCTCAGCCTGCTCACGCCCGCCCCCACGCGTGCGACCCTGGATAAATTCTTCCCTGCCAAACCCAAACACCAAACCTCATGATTGCTCTGAACCGACATGAAACCGAATCCATCATGATGCTGTGTTTGATGGCGTCCTTCATCGATGGCGACAAGCACGAGCGTGAGCGCCAGCAGATCCGCAAGATCTCCACCTCCCTCGCTGATGATGAGGTGGACATGGCCGCGCTGTGCCAGGAGGTGCTGCTCAACAAGCCAGACCCCGCCGCAGTCACCGCGCACCTGCAATCGCCTGAGTCGCGCCAACTTGCCTACGAGATGGCCCTTTGTGTCTGCGAGGCTGATGACGTGCGCAACGACGCGGAGATTGCCTTCCTAAATCAACTACGCGCCGCCCTCGGATTGCAGCCGGCCGAGATGAAGGCCGCAGAGACCACCGCATCAGCGCTGACTACCACGCCCCTCGTCCCTGCACCTCCTGTTCCAGAGCAAGTCGATGAGACCCATGCCATGGTGCTCCACTATGCGGTGGTTGCCGGTGCATTGGAACTGCTGCCGCAGACGATGGCCACGCTGGCGATCATTCCGATCCAGACCAAAATGGTTTACCGCATCGGCAAGCAACGCGGCTTTGATCTGGATCGAAAGTCTATCGGTGAGTTCATGGCCACGGTTGGGCTGGGGCTAGCCTCTCAAGTCATCGAAGGCTTCGCGCGCCGCCTCACACGATGGCTCGGCAAGAAGGGAGGCGGTAAAATGGGCGGCAAGATCGGTGATGCCGTGGGTGGCATGGCCATGTCCTTCGCCTCCACCTATGCCTTGGGTCGCCTAGCCCAGCTTTACTATGACAGCGGACGCACGCTGGCGATCGATGCGCTGAAATCGAAATACACGCCGCTGCTGGAAGAAGGCAAAGTCTTGGCACAGCAATACACCGGACAGATCGCCCAGCAAAGTCAGCAGCTTCAAGGAGCCAACTTGAGCACGCTGTTAAAAGGCGCTATCTAAACCCCATCTTATCCCTCCTCCCATGACCATTGTTGACGCGATTCAGGCAAACCTGTTGTCCCCAGCGGTGCTGTTCTTCGTGCTCGGCATCATCGCCTCGCTCACGAAGAGCGATCTGAAATTCCCCGAGCCGCTTTACGTCGGCATGACCATCTACCTGCTCGTTGCCATCGGGTTCAAAGGCGGCGTCGCCATTGCCGATGCAGGGCTGGCCAAGGTGTGGCTGCCTGCGCTGGCGGCCATCGTTCTTGGCGCTCTGATTCCCCTGTGGACCTACCCCGTGCTGCGTTTCGGCGGGAAGCTGCCAGGCGTGGATGCGGCGGCGATTGCGGCACACTATGGCTCGGTCAGCGCGGTGACCTTCATCGCGGCAACGAACTACCTGCAAGCGATCAACGTGCCGTATGAAAAGTATGCCACGGCCTTTCTCGCGGTCATGGAATCGCCCGCGATTTTGATCGGCGTCATCCTGGGCACGCTGGCGACCAAGCCAGGAACGGGCAAACCGAAAGCCAACCTGCGCACGGCCATGCACGAGGCACTGTTTGGCCGCAGCATTTTCTTGCTCGTCGGGGCGCTGCTGGTGGGCGCACTCAGTGGCGAGGCAGGGATGAAAAAGGTGGAGCCCTTCTTCGTCGCCCCCTTCCAAGGCGTGCTCGCGCTGTTCCTGCTAGAGATGGGCTTGGTCGCGGGCAGACGCGTGGGCGATCTGCGCAAGGTGGGGCTGTTCCTGCTGGCCTTCGGCATCCTGGTTCCGCTAGTCAATGGTGCGCTCGGCGTCGCCTTCGGCAAATTCGCCGGGCTGGAGCTTGGCGGCGCGACTCTGCTTGGGGTGCTGGCCGCCAGCGCGTCCTACATCGCTGCACCAGCGGCCATCCGCATTTCGTTGCCAGATGCGAACCCGACCTTGTATCTCACCTCGTCGCTGGCAATCACCTTCCCTTTCAACATCACCCTGGGCATCCCCGTGTATCTGGAGGTCGCCCGCTTCTTCTTCCGCTAAGCCATGAGCACGCATCCCATGAAGCAAGTCACCATCATCTGCGAAGCCTATGCGCTGGAGCCCATCAAGGACCTGCTGCGGGAGGTAGGCGCGCATGGCTGGACACATTTCACCGTGGAGGGCGCAGGCGCAGGCGGCGAGCGCACCGGCGAGACACGGGAGTTCGCCAACATCCAGGTGCAGGTAATCCTGCAACCGTCCGCCGCTGAGACACTGATGACGCGCCTGCACGCCGAGCTATTCCCTCTCTTCGGCATGATCGCGTATGAATCCGATGTGCGCGTGATACGCTCGGCCAAGTTTTGATCATCACAGCCGTTCGGCGATGCTACGGCCGACATTCATGAGGCTGATCTTTTCCGCGTCGCTGAAGTCGTAGGCCACCATCTTGCCGATGCCGAGCGTGCCGCAGAGCTTGTCGCCATCCAGAACAGGAACGGCGAGCGAGCCCTGCACCTGAGTTTTCTTCGCGTCGGGCTTCGCCACGCCACTGGTGTCGGTTTGCAGGTTGCAGATTTCCACCGGCTCCTTGCGCTCAGCCGCCGCGCCGGCCACGCCCTTGCCCACGGGGATCGTTTGAATGACCGGCATTAGCATCTCGGGAATGCCCTGGCAGGCGACCAGCTTTAGAAGCCCGTCCGCCGGGTCCAAACGATGCAGAGTGCCGGTGACACAGCCGAAGTCGGCGAGCACCTGTTGCAGAAACGTCAGCCAGTCAGCGGCGGTAGGTTGGGCGGGCAGTTCGGTCATTGCGCTACTGAATCCTGAAACGCCGAACCTCAAACGCAAAACTTCAGCATTGAGCCGCCAGCGTGCCTCCGATATTGTGCATGCCGCCATGAAACCAGCCTCTGCCGTTCTCCTGTTCGCCTTTGCCATCAATGCCCACGCGATTGATTACAAGGGAGCGCTGCAGAATGCGCGCACCGTTTATCACGCCGACGGCACCTACACGGAGTCCGTGCAGGACACGATCATCCGCGAGCAGAACGAGGTAACCTACAGCGCGCAGAAGGTGGTGATCGCGAAGAAGAAATATGCGCTCAACGACAAGGGACAGCCGCTGCACGGTAACATTTACGATGGCCGTGGTGAGCTAAAGGCCCGCGCCCAGTTTCTCTACGACAGCTTCGACCGCCTGACCGAGCAGCGAATGATGAACCTGCGGGGCGAGGTGTTTCAGCGGATCGTCTTCGGCTACGATATGAAGGGCAATCCACTGTCGCCCAAGAGCGAGACCTACAACGTCGCCGCCCCCGATATGAAGGCTGCCCCAATCGACTTCACCCAGCAGCGTGAGGCCCCACTGCCGCTGGATCGCAGCCAAGGCGGAGCCGTCACCGCCCCGCAAGGCAACGTGCCCTACCTGACCGAGCCCATGACCATGGGGCCAGCCCCGATCAAGCCCGACGCCAATGGCACCTACCCTCAGCCCCAGGACGAACAGTCCAGCGGGGAAAAGAAAAAGGGCTTCTTCGGCAAGCTGTTTGGCGGCGGGAAGAAGAAGGAAGAGAAGAAGTGAAGGCGGAGCGAGCTGATGCTCGCACTACGCGCCCAGCCTGCTCAGCACCAACTCCACTGCGCGCTCGGCGGTGAGGCCGTGCTTGGTGCGAAGAATGGGGATGGTGCCGTGTTCGATAAACTCGTCTGGCCAGCCAATGCGCACGACAGGGGTGTCGATGCCAGCGGTGGCAAGGTGCTCGATGACTCCACAGCCGAACCCATTCATGAGGACGTGATCCTCGAAGGTGCACACGACCTTGGCTTTCTTGGCGAAGGCCTCGATGGTCGCGCCATCCAGCGGCTTGATCCAGCGGGCGTTGATGAGCGCGACGGACAGGCCTTTGGCTTCGAGCATTTGCTTGGCTTCCTTGGCCGTTTCGCAGATGTCGCCGAGCGCGATCAAGGCCACGTCGGTGCCGTCAGCCAGGACTTCGGCCTTGCCGATCTCCATCAATGAAGGCTGCTCTTTGACCTTCACGCCAGGGCCGGTGCCACGTGGGTAGCGGATGGCGATGGGGCCTTTCTCATAGTTCGCCATGGTCCAAAGCATGTCGACGAACTCGTCTTCATCCTTCGGCTGCATGTGAACCAGGTTCGGAATGCCGCGCAGATACGCGATATCGAACAAGCCATGATGCGTCGGGCCGTCGTCACCGCTCAAGCCACCACGGTCCATGCACAGGCGCACAGGCAGGTTTTGAATGGCCATGTCGTGGATGATCATGTCGATCGCCCGCTGCATGAAGGTCGAGTAGATCGTCAGGAAAGGCTTCAGGCCCTGCGTGGCCAGACCGCAGGCGAAGAGCGCGGCATGCTCCTCGGCGATGCCCACGTCGTAGTAGCGCTGGGGCAGCTCTTTTTTGAAGACGCTGAGCCCCGTGCCTCCAGGCATCGCAGCCGTGATGGCCACGATTTTTTCGTCGGCCTTGGCGAAGTCGGTGACGCTACGTGCATAGATCTGAGAG
Organism: Verrucomicrobiaceae bacterium; assembly: GCA_964203095.1. GTDB lineage: Bacteria > Verrucomicrobiota > Verrucomicrobiia > Verrucomicrobiales > Verrucomicrobiaceae > JAEUHN01. The sequence goes on from CAXNNN010000011.1 coordinate 15,499, forward strand.
TAGGTCGGCGTGGCCGTGCCCTGCGTTTCACCCGTCTCGATGTTGTATTTGCCCAGGCCGTGGAACTTACCCGGATCTTCCAGCGCAGGTTTGTAGCCGCGGCCTTTCTCCGTGATGATGTGCAGCAGCACGGGCATGTTCTTGGTCTTCAAGAACTCAAAGGTCTTGATCAGCAGATTCACATCATGGCCGTCAATCGGGCCGTAATAGCGCATCCCGAACTCCTCGAAGATCATCGACGAAGTCGGCGCTGGCTGCTTGCTCGCTGCGAGCACGATGCCCTTGGCGGTTTCTTCGACCTTGCCCGCGAAGTGGCGGATGCCTTTGCCCGCGACCTTCTCCAGGAAGTCAGCCGCACTCTGGTGCAGGGAGGCGTAAGTCGTGTTGGTGGCGATGTGATTAAAATACTTCGCGATGGCACCGACGTTCTTGTCGATGGACCACTCGTTGTCGTTGAGCACCACGATCAGCTTTTTCGTATGCGCGGCGACGTTGTTCAGCGCTTCAAAGGTCGGTCCGCAGGTGAAGGCGGCGTCACCTGCCACGCAGATGACATGGTCGTCGTCGCCCTTCAAATCACGGCCCGCAGCCATGCCAAGCGCGGCGCTCAGCGCAGTGCCTGCGTGACCAGCGCCGTAGCAATCGTGCTCACTCTCCGTGCGCAGGGCAAAGCCGTTGAGGCCTTCATACTGGCGGATGGTGCCAATGCGGTCCCAGCGACCGGTGAGCATCTTGTGCACATAGGCTTGGTGCGCCACGTCCCAGACAAACTTGTCCTTCGGCGTATTGAACACACGGTGCATCGCCAGGGTGAGCTCCACCACCCCGAGATTAGGCCCCAGATGGCCGCCAGTCTCCGCAAGCGTTTCGATGAGCGTGCGGCGGATTTTTTCCGCCAGCTCGGGCAATTGCTCGGCAGGTAGAGCTTTCAGTTCTTGGGGGCTTTGGATCGGGGGCATGTCAAAAAAGTCGGATCTCGTCGCTCGTATCCTCCGTGGAGGCAGGCTTGGGAGAAAGGGTTCGGCGCGCAGTATTGCGGGCCTTGGCGGGCGCTTCGGCCTCTGCCTCGGCAGCGCTTTCATCAAAAGTGGAAAGCGTGGCCTTGCCTGTGCCATCCAGGTCCGCCGTGATCACCTCCACGCGCTGGCGGGCGATCTCGATGCGCTGACGGCACACCTTGAGCAAGCGTGCGCCCTCCTCGTAGCTCTTCACCATCTCCTCCAACGGCATGCGCTCGCCTTCCATGGCTGACACGATTTCTTCGAGTCGTTCCATGGCGTCTTCGAAGGACAGCGCATCAGGTTTGTCGTGCATGAGTGGGAGCCTGCGCCGGACCGGAACAGGGGGTGGAGATTATTCGGGGGGACGCCCCCAGCCGCAAGCAGGAAAACACCCGTTAAATGAGCTTTCGGATATTGTTCAGGCCGTCGGCGGTCACGACGGCATTCATCCGCGCCACGACCATGAAATCGACATAGTTCTCCCACTGCATGGCGCGCAGCGAGGCCACGCCGCTGCGCCGCAGGAAGAAACCGTGATCCGCGATCTCCCAGCCGAACTGCGACCGGCGATTCCGATAGTCCTGCCGGTGCATCCACGCCCCGTGCTCATCCTTGCGCCACACCGCCGGGTCATTGCCCACGATCGCCTGCGCGAGCAACCACACGCGCTCCACGACCTCGCGGTCAAAGGCGGAGAAGGCGGCGTCGGGGTCGTTCATGGCGATGGACCAAGACTAGCACAGAAAGGGCAGGATGGCGCAGGCACACCCCGGCGGGCATGGACTGAAACTAACTACCCAGCGCGGAGGACGTCAGCACCTGCACCCTCACGCCTTATCCCAAAAGGCCATCCAGTCCTCTGGCGGCACGGGGGTCTCGATCCCGTGGGCGATGCGGCCCTCATTCTCCGGCACAAAGGTAGTGCTGGTGCCATAGACCATGATCAGATCCTTGCTGGACGCACAACGAATCGCGTGGGCCACGCCCGCCGGGATCACGACCCCGACGTTGTTCGGCCCCGGCATGTCGTCGCCCTCAATGAAAAAGCGCATCTTCCGCCGCGGCAGCCCAGGGCGCTCGTCCACCAGGAACATCTCCGCGATGCCGCTGATGAAGAACATGCAATCCCACTGCTCCAAATCATAGGGCCGCAGGCTGTAGTTTGTGGGCTCGTCGATGAATAGGCGCGTGAACCACGCGTCCGGTGCGGTGCCCTCCGGGATGGCAGGCGGGTGAATGTGGAAGCCCTTGCTCGTGCCCGCATACATCAACGCCGTGGCCCACTGCTTCGGCCACATGCCGATCTTGCCCAGCAGCCCCTCGCCCTGCCGTGCGAACTCCCCAAAGTAACCCCGGTAGCGCTGCTGAAACACGCGCCGGTGAAACACCTCCACACCCGGGATGCGCAGTTCGGCAGGCAAGGCATCGCCCACCAGCTCCCGCGCCTCGGCGCGCCCGGTGTGCAGCTTGGCGAGCATGTCGCCGGTGCTGTAGTCGCGGGTCGCAAGGGCCTCTTGAGCCAGCGGCGAAAGGCCGCGCCAGAAAGTAGTGTCGATGTCTGCCATGGGATTGGAATAGTGGTGCAGGCGCGCCTTCGCGCAAGTCTCGGTCGATACTCTGCAGCAGCAGCGAAGTAGGTGCCGCGATTTCCGCACCGAAGGCGCGAAGGGCAACGTCCACCTGGATACCGTGCAGGTGGTGAAGGCGGAGTAGAACGCGCTTCCCAACTCGTTTAATGATCGCAGTGCTGCCAGATGTCCTACTGGGCTATCTGTAAAACATGCTGTGTTGGGTCCATATCAAGATCAGTGGTTTCGTGACTGTATCGCTGCCATTCATCCTTCCAGCGGCTAGGACTCTGCAAGACAACAATTGTCGTCTCTAAATTGTGCCTGCCTTCGTCCAGGCCGTAGTCATATTGCAAGCCACCAACATCGGTAAGCAAGAAACGGGGATGAAGATTCTCAGTGCCGGGTTTCCAAAAGAAGACGGTCAATTGGACGCTGGCACTTGTTAAAGGACGCAGTGCCAGGAGATAGTTTCGTTTTGTTGCCTCAGAGAACGAATCACGTCGTTCGACATGTAGCTCAATCGTTAGCGGTCGCTCGGCGAAGGTTTGCCCGATCCATTGAAGCATGTATTCGAACGGCCCGATATTACCTGCGTCTTGAGGATCAAAGTAACGATCCACCCATTTGATCTTGGACGCGCATTGCAGCAGAGGCTTCGCTATTTCGATCAACCCCTCATTGGTTCGCGAAATTCTCGGCTGAGTCTCAATGCTGAAGAGCGGTTCATCGGACAGACACGTTGTTTCGGTCACCTGTATCAGGTTTTGAGCGTCAAGCTTGTCATGGGAGAGAACCGCATGGAAGGAAGGTGCTTGATCCTCTGCATTCAGAACCCATCTTTTGTTTTGGTCGTAAGGGCGCTTAGCTCTCGCAAGCCGATGGTCGCGCATCCCATCATTGCAGCTCAACCAAGCTGCAATTGTGCTGTAGTTACGCACTGGGTTTGAACTGTTTTGATTGGCAAGTAGAAGCCCTGCAACGGCCTTCTTCCAGCCTTTGTGGGGGAAGTCCGCAATGAGCCGGCCTTTGTCGAAACCAAATTGGCCACGCAACTTGTCGAAGTATTCCCACTGAACGATCAAAGCAGGGTCGATGGCGAACTCTTCAAACATAGTCAGGTTGGCTAAAGGTCAGAATAGTTCCTTGATGCGCTCTGCAAAGAATCCTCCAGGCCAAGGGACGCTAAAGTCGCCATCAGGAGTCACGGGCAGTTCTACCACACGACTTCCTTCATCCGTCGTTTCTACATAAAGGACACTGATGTCCGACGGGCGCAGGCGACGTTTCCCTTGCTCCAACTCGCCTTCGCGCACACGCCGCAAGAGCCGCAGAATCAAATGCTCGCTGTGGGTTTCCAAGATGAACTGATTGCCGTTTTCGCCCATCGCTGACTCGATGAACAAGTCGCCAAGTTCTGCCTGGAGCGCGGGATGCAGGTGAATTTCAGGCTGCTCGATGGCGATGAGCTTATTTCTGTTCGACAAAGCACTGATGACGATGGGTAGCATCTGGCTGGTCCCAAGTCCAACATCGCGAAAACTGACATCGGCCCCAGTGCGGCGGTCTTTCAGGTGAAGGGTTTGAGAACCCGGTGATTCCTGCGTCTTTGCGGCATTTTGCGCAGCCTTCACAATCGCTTCCTCATAATCCCATAGTTCGATAGAACTGTAAGCCCGCGTGTGGCCGTTGCCCGTGCGTTCCTCTTCCTTTTTCAAGGCTTCGATCTCAGCACGGTATTTGCGAACCTCTGCTTCCATCGCCTGTTTGAACGCATCTGAAATGCCACGAACTGAAACTGCGGCATCGACCTGAAGCTCATGGTGCGAGCCTAACTGTTGAAGCCATGCATTCACTTTTTCACGCAGGGCCGGGTTGTGGATGACCTTTAACCAATCCGCCTGATCATGAACCGAAGGATCAAGATCGCCCGCCATGAGGTTGCGCTTTGGATAAGTCCTCAAGGGTCCCAGATATTGCAAGTTATCCACAGCCATTCCGGCTGCACTACGAACCCTTTCAAGCAAGTACTCAATAACCATGCCATGCTCATCAATGGCATGTCCTGCCTCGGCTTCCAAGTGCCTAGGGAGCCAGCCGGAATTCTGAAGTCGAATCAAGCGTTGCTTCTCGGGTGTCGTGCCTCGCAAGCCAGCGAAACTCGGATGCGTGTCGTTCAAGGAGGTGACTTCCAGACTGCTTGTATGGCTTTCTTCTGCCGCAATAACAGGACTCCCCTTATCAAGAAGCGCAAATCGCAATAGCCTTGGCTTCAATTGATCGGCTTGTTTGAGGCGTGGTCTTTGCTCATTCCATAACTCCGCAGCTAGAGAAATGCACTCTTCTTGCAAGCGGTCAAAATGGATGGGTGTTTGGGGCCGGTCTTCTCGAAGCCGGTGCTCTCCCCCCATTTCAAGGAGATATTGGAGCCACTGATCTTCCAATTGGCGCGCATAGGGGCAGTAGCGATCAAACGCTTTGTCAATCCAGCCAGCCCATTCCCATGCACCATCCAGCGCTTCTTTGATGCATTCCTCTGTGTAAGCTGGAACTTCCGTCTCTTGCGCGATCTTAGAAAGAGACTCACGAACTATCTTGAGGACAAGCTGTCTTGCAGGCAGGCATTGAATCCGAAGCCCTACACCGCGCTCCATGCTGGGCTGAATACTTTCTGCCACCAGTTGGGAGAGGCAGGCGAGTGGGTCCTGCTTTCTTGGAGTTGTGCCGTAAGCCAGTC
>CAXNNN010000012.1:0-20318 GCA_964203095.1 Verrucomicrobiaceae bacterium
AGTTCATAAATATCGCCCAGAAAAACCCATTCGTCAGCTTTTGCGCGCGGATTGTCGTTTAAATGCTGTGACAGGAAGACGGCAGCATCCTCCACAGCGCCCATGTTGAAGCGCGCCTCGGCCAGCATGGCCAGATACGCAGGCTTCACCGGCACGGAGGCGAGCAGCTTCTCTCCGCGCTGAGCCTCGCCACAAGCATGGCAGAGCACGGCCAGATCAAGCCGGGTCTGCACCGATAGCGAAAGGCGCTCCTCAACGTCCGGCCCAAGGAATGCCAGTAACTGCGGCTGTTGAAGGAAGTCTGTGGCGTGCCGCAGCAGCATCGCGACGGCCGAGGGATGCTGACGCGTGCTCGGATGCATGAGCACGGCGAACGCCTGATCAAAGGCCTCATCCTTCAAATGGAGCGAGCCGAGGGCGATCCGCAGGGCGGCGCTGTTCGTGTAGAGCTTCAAGCCTACGCCCAATTCATTCAGCGCAGCCTCGTGATCCTTCAGGTAGCCCGCGCTGTCGGCGATGTCGAGGTAGGCCTCCACGCTGCGCAGCTGCTCCGCGGCCAGGATCTGAGCGGTGAGCAATTGCTCGTGCTGATCCAGCGACTCGGCCAGCATTGCGTAATTTTCCAGCGTGTAGTGGTCGTGGTCATCCTTCTTCAGGGTGGTGTAGAGCTTCAGCGCATCTGCATAGCGCTCCGCGCGGATGTAGTGCTCGGCCAGCTTCTTGATGGCGGGCACATCGGCTGGATGATGCTTGTTCACGGACTCAAAGGCTTTCAAGGCTTCGTCCTCGTCGCCCATGTCTTGCAAAAGGCTGGCGTAGTCGAAGGCAGCGTTGCGATCATCCGGGCGTTGCTTCAACCATTGCTCATAGATAGGACGCGCGTCTTTATCGCGGCCCAACCCAGCAAGCAAAGTGGCATGTTGGATGAGCAAGTTGGGGTGATCTTCCACCGGTCCAAGGACCTCCAGCAACTCGGCCATTTCCTCGGAACGACCCAGAAAATCGTAGAGCTGCAAGCAACGATCCAGCGAGGAGCGCTCTCCAATCGCCGCAAGGCGCAAGTGGACGTCGAAACCGGCGTCGAAGCGCGAATTCCAATCCGAATACTGCGCCAGCAAGGTGGCCCAACGGCGGTAGTCAGCGAGGTGCGGGGACTTAGCCGCAGATTGCTGATTCAGTGCCGTGATACTCAGGGTTGTCTCCGTCTGAGCGCCGACGTATCGCTGAAGCCATGGAATCAAGTCCACCGTGCGCGTGCTCTGCAAAGCGTAGCCCAGCGCACGCTCTAGTTGCGACGTTGTCGGCACACCATCCGCGCCCAGAGTTTTCATTTCTTCCAGGCTGACATCCAAGGCGAGGCCAGGCTGCCCACCTTCCAGCGCGAGAGTGGCGCAGAGGCTGGACAACTCGCTGAACTCCGCGCTGCCATGTCGCTGTGTAAGCCAGCGGCGCAAGTGCCGAGCGCCAACCTCGGGCTGCGCGGACCAGCGATACGCGAGGGCCATTTGCTTGGCAGTGTCGGCATGCGACCCCGGCAGCTCAGTCGCACGCTGCAAAATGCGTGCAGCTAGCTGCGGCTGTGAGAGCGACATGGCATTTCTCGACAGCAGACCGGCCAAGTCTTCGGCTTGAGCAGGCGACAAGCGGTCCAGTTGCGGTGCCATGATGTCCCAGGCCTTGTCGGGGGGGATGACGTCTACATACCGCACAGCAGCAAGCACCAGCGTATGAAGGTAGCGATTGTAGGCGAGCGAGCGAGTGGGCGAAAAAATGATGTTAATCTGCTCGCGCGGCGTGAGGCGCATCAGGCCGGTCAACTGGTTGAGCTGCTCGGGCGTGATCTCTTGCAGCGCCAGATCGTTACCATCCCCGCCCAGGCTGCGCAGCACTTCGGCAATACGGCCATACTGCTGATCCATCATTAGGCGCTCGACCATTTCCTTCTGATCTGGGACGAGCCAATATGACAGGCCCAAGCTGGCCACTAAGGTGGCAAGCAAGGCGCTGATGGGCAAAACGCGCGGAGTGGGAATCTCAGCGTAGGAGAGCATACTTGGAGCGATCGGCATCGAGGGTGACTGTGGCTTCGGGCGGCAGGGAGAGAATCAAGCGGCCGCGGTCGTCGGCGGTGACTTGGGAGGCGGCCTTGTTGATCGTGACGGCACAGGTAGCGCGGGCCGGCAAGCCACCGAACTCGACCGTAACCGCACGCAGGCTGGTCGTTTGGAACTGGGTCTTCCACGCCGTGAGCTGCTGAAACTTGATCTCGGCCGTGGAGCTAGCCAGGAAAAGGTGAGCCTCAGCTGGTGCCGCAGGCTCGGGCTTGGCGGCCTCCAGGAGCAATTCCACGCGCGGCTGACCATTCGTGTGCACGTAGAGTGAATCAGCGTGCTCAGTCCAGCCGGTCACGCCACGACATTTCTGCATGGCCGGACGACCAACCGAGAGCGGCAAGCGATAGCTGCGCAGATGACCTTCGTTCGTGAGCAGCCAGTGCTGGGCTCCTAGCTCAAAGATGCGGGTGCGGTGGGCGTCCTTGGTCATCTGCGCGAACTGCAAGGCCGTCACCGAGTGCAGCGGCTGCTCCTCGCACCAGCGGTAGATTTTCTCCAACGCCCGCAGCGCGCTCAGGCTGGTGGCGCTGTAGAAATGATAATACACATTCACCGGCTTGATGCGGCGCGGCGATTCAGTGCGCTCGAAGGTATCCACCACATCGGCGAAGCCACCGTAGAACGGGCCGTTCCAGCCATTCGCATACATAAACTCATTCTGATTCGCGGCGTTGATTTGCAGCTCATTTCCCCACTGCACCACGCGTGGCGCGATGCCTGCGATGCCAGGATAAAGGCGGCTCACGATAGTGTTGCCACCATTCATGTTTTCCAAGTCCAGCTCACGGACCATACGGAGCGCTTCCTCGCCGGGGCGACAGTTACCAGACCAGAGAAAGACCTCCACCCGCTTACCCTTGGGTAGCAGCTCCTTGTTGATGTAATCCACGGAGCCGCGCACCTCGCGCTCGGTCGTGATGGTGGGGTAGTTTGCCGCAGGCTTCAGCGCCAAGTTAGGCTCGGTGTAGATGCCGGGATTCGGGTCGTTCTTGTCCCACTGGTAGGGATGTGAGAACGAGTGGGACGCTGCGTTGACGTTGGGCAGCTCAAAGATCGACTTGGCGAGCGCTTGGATCTCTGGCTGCGCTTCATCTTCCACCCCCTGTGACCAAGCTCGGATATCGGCTTCAATAATCGAAACAGTGACGGGAAAGGCGAAGGCCTTCAGCACGCGATCACGCACCAGCTCTGCACAGAAGGGATGGCCCTTGAAGTCTGAGCGAGAAACAAAGCCGTCGCCGTCGATGTGCGAATAAAACAAGCGGCGACCGTCGCGCGTGGTCGTGTCAGGCGCAGGCAAGGGACCGCGAGCGCCGAGAAACTCAGCCATCAGCTTGTAGGGGTCGGCGTAGAACGGGTAGCTGTCTTGGCTGGCGCGCAGGATAATATAGGGCTCCAGCCACATGCCGCCCCAGTCAGTCATGAAAACCGGGGTGTAACGCAATGGCTGGTCGAGGGCTCCTCGGCCCGTAAGGCCGAGATAAACACGCGAGTTGTCCGGTGCCTGCAGGTCCTTGAACTCCTGCACTCGGGGGCCGACCTTCGCCTCGGTATTCATCACAGCGGCGTCGACGGTCGTGATGGAGACATCTTTGACTTCCGGCACCGACACCAAGGAACCGCGCAGGCCGAAGCCCTCGCGCAGGGCATCCAGCGCATCCTCACGCTCGAAGGGCAGGCCACCCGTGAACAGCACGGGAACACCTTCTCGCTTGGCCTTGACCAGCCAGTTCGCCACCTCCAGCTCCAAAGCCAATGGCACCTCGGTTTCTGCATCCACCAATACACCCGCGTGGCTCGCTGCGACGTCGCTAGGCGGTGTGTCGCGACTGATGTCGAGGAAGTCCGCTTCGTAGCCCAACCACTCAAGCGGTGCCTGGAACAGCTCGGCAGTCATCGAATCAATCGGCAGCACCAGCGACTTCTCCGTCTCCTTCGGGTCGCGACCACAAAGGATCAGCACTCGGCGCGCTCGCTCACGCAGCGGTGCCGAGGCAGTGCCGGTTGACTCTGGAGACGTGATCAGGGGAACCGCGCCCCACTCTGCTAGACGATTGGCAAAAGCGGCGGCCTTGGAAACATCCTGCGCATAGCCCACAGCCAACACTTGACGACCTTGGGCGACAGCGGCGCGCACCTTTTCGGCCTGCGCTTGAAGGACCTCCTCCGTGCCTTCCAGGAAAAGCCCAAAGCCCGCAGCCGAATCAAAGCCATCTTTCACAACGATGGTGCTCTCGGGATGTGCTTTGCGCAGCGCCGCGAGCAACTGGGCCGCCTTACCCCCTGCGTCTGCCGCGTCAATTATCCAACCATCAAAACCTTGCTTGAGCAGCGGCTCCAAGACCTCTCGCTGGGCGAAATCAAGCCAAGCGCTGGCCTCCACGTCCAGGCGTGCTCGTTGGTTTTCCCCCGCACCTGCGATGACCGGAATGCCCGCCTTTTGCGCTGTCTCCAGCACCTGGAGATCACCGAGTAGCACCGGGTTCACCCGCGCAAGCCACTGCTGCGAGCCAGATTTTAATCGACGATCGGGTATCGGCGTCGCCGGGAAAACACATACGTCGTAGGCACTAAGGCTACCACGGGCAGCGGACGTGGGGGAACCTGCCCAGAGACGCGGGCTGGCAGGCTCGGCAAAACTAGCACCCCAGCAGGCCATTACCAACCCTAACAGAACGACTGATTTTCTTGAAGTCTTAAGGATTGCTTTCCGATTTTTCGTCCCGTGGTTTACAACCGAGTCTGGACGACGATTACCTTTCATGGCTGCGGCTTGGAGCTGGGGAAGTTCTCAAAAATCGTGGCAAAATCAAGAAGGTTCTCAGGTTTTGCTACCTCCAGGATTCATAACCAATTTTTAGGGAAATGAAAAGCGATAAAAATTATAATTTATGCCGGCCTGTATACAGAATAACTAGAAAACTACACAAAACAAAAGCAGAAGCTTTCAGCTTCTGCTCTCATTCAAAGCAAGATGTCTAATGATGTGCGGCTGATTACGCGCGGCTCAAGTAGCTGCCGTCTTCAGTCTTCACGTTGATCTTTTCACCGGGTCCGATGAACAGCGGCACTTGCACGACCAAGCCCGTCTCCATGACGGCGGCTTTATAAACATTGTTCGCCGAGTCGCCCTTCACACCATCGGGTGATTCCGTGACGGTCATGACCATCGATGGCGGCAGTTCCACCGAGGCAATCACGTCATCGCAGAACAGAAGGTTGTAGCTTTGGCCTTCGATCAGATACTTCTTCACGTCGCCGAGAAGGTCTTCACCCACGAGCACGTCTTCAAAGGTCTCAGGATGGATGAAGTGGTAACCGTCACCATCTTTGTAGCTCAGGTCATGGATTTCGCGGGTCAGATTGACGCCGTCCAGCGACTCATTGGAGGTCATGCGCAGGTTGGTCACACGGCCGGAGGCGATGCTGCGGATGGACATCTGCACGAACGAGGCCATGCGTGGAGGCGTCTTTAGTTCCGTCGCAGTGACGATGCATACGTCGTTGTTGTGACGGACTGCCTGACCACGGCGCAGGTTGATGACAGGGGTATTAGCCATAAGGGCAGCTTTCTTGGCTGCAACCTGGAACGGATGCAAGGGCCAAATGCAGGCCCGCGCGCAAAACTCAGCGCTGCTGCTGGGGCGGCGGGGGTGGCATCTGTTGATAGCGGCCATTGAAGGGAGCCGTCAGCACCTTGCCCGTCGTTCTCACGGTGGTGTTTGCCACGCTGCCTACGGTCTTGACCGGCACGGTGACCAGTGAGCAGCTGGCGAGCAAAGCGACTGCGGGCAGAAGGATGATGGAACGTTTCATGGCAGGCAGCGTGGCACAGATGGCTGGGGCTTCAGCTATTTTTTCACCAGTGACGCATACTTCACACTCCACTCCGGCGGCAGGCGAGAGGGCTTGCCCAGCGGCATCTGAACGAGGGCAAGCTGCTGACGGCAAGTGATGTGTAAGGTGTCATCCGTAGCACTGCGCATCTCGAAGGCGCACCAAAAGCGGATACCTGACAGGGAGTCGAGCCAACCTTTGATCACCAGCTGGTCACCCAGCTTCGCAGGCTTTCGGTAGTCCACCTCCGTGCGCACGACCACGGGGTAGAGCTGCGTCTGTGACATCTCACGCAGGTTCATGCCCATCTGCGCTGCCAGCCGCGTGCGGCAGGTCTCGATCATGCGCAAGTAGGCGAGATTGTGGACGACACCGCCGCAGTCAGTGTCGAAAAACATCACTTCTTCGCGGGTTTCGATGGAGGGCATCTCTGTCATGGCGCGTCCTCATAAACCGGATAGCATCGCGCATCAATCGCTCGCCATGCCCATCGACCTCGACTGGTATTCCACGCCGCTCTACTACGACATTATCTTCGACTCGGACACGGAGAAGGAAGCGACCTTTCTCGAAGCGATCTTCGCCCAGCATCACCGCCTGAAGAAGCCGGGCAAAGCCGTGCTCGAACCTGCCTGCGGTAGCGCGCGGCTGATGCTGGAGCTGGGCAAGCGCGGCTGGCAGACCTTTGGTTTCGACCTCAGCCCCGAGATGATTGAGTTCTCCACCAAGCGGATGAAAAAACTGCCCGCGACCCTGTGGGTGGATCGCATGGAAAACTTCGCCGTGCCAGGCAAGCAGACCTTCGACCTCGCCCACATCCTGGTCAGCACCTTCAAGTATCTGCTGACCGAGAAGCAGGCCGAAGATCACCTGCATCACATGGCCGATTCGGTGAAACCTGGTGGCTTGTATGTGATCGGCGTTCACTTGACCGACTACAACGCCGCCATCGAAGAGCACGAACGCTGGAAGGGCGAGCGTAAGGGCGTCCAAGTCGTGTGCAACACCCACAGCTGGCCTGCCGACAAGGCGACACGCTTGGAGAAGGTGCGCTCCAGATTGCGCATCACCAAGGACGGCGAAACCAAAACCCAGGAAACCACCTGGCAGTTCCGCACCTACAACGCCAAACAAATGAAATCACTGCTCGCGAAAGAGCCCCGCTTCGAACTCGTCGCCTGCCACGATTTCCAGCATCTCATCGAGGAGCAACGCCAGTTGGACGACGAGTATTCGGATATCCTGATGGTGCTCAGGCGGAAGGCGTGATCAACCGCGAGGATGAAACTGCTTGTGCACCGCCTTCAACCGGCGGTCATCGACATGTGTGTAGATCTGCGTGGTCGCGATGTCTGCATGGCCCAGCATTTCCTGAATCACCCGCAGGTCCGCCCCATGGCTCAGCAGATGCGTGGCAAACGAATGCCTCAGCAGATGCGGATGGATGCGCGCTGGGTCCATACCCGCCTGAGCCGCGCGTTCCTTCAGCAACTCCTGCACACGCTCGATCGACAGCTGCCCACCTCGTCGTGAAATGAAAATCCAGCTCTCGGTGCGTGCCTTCACCAGCACTGGCCGTGCGTGATCCAGGTAAACCTGCAAGGCCACCAGTGCTGCCTTGCCCACAGGCGCGAGGCGCGTCTTATTGCCCTTGCCGGTGACACGAATGAAACCCTCCTCCGTGTCCAGGTTTTCCAGCCGCGCATTCGTCAGTTCTGACAAGCGCAGGCCCGCTGCGTAAAACAGTTCTAGGATCGCACGGTCACGTCGGTCGAGCGGCGTTTGGCCATTCACCGACTCGATCAGGCGCTTCACATCCGGCTCATTCATCGTGTCTGGCAAGCGCTTGTCCACACGTGGAGCCAAGATGGGTTCCGCAGGATCACCCTCGCGATGCCGCCGAGCATTTAGCCAGCGGAAAAAAATGCGCAGCGCCACCAGCTCCAATCGAACGCTCGAAGCCGCAAGGCCATCGCGCTTTCGTTGCGCGAGAAAATCCGTGAGGTCCATGGTGCCGACCGTCCGCACCTCCGGCTTGCCTTTGATCTGCAACCACGCCGCGAACTTCTCCAACACGATTCGCACCGTCACCTGATACCGCGCCGACAAGCCACGCTCAGTGGCTAAATGCAGGATAAAGTTGTCGATGAGGTGGGTCATGGCTTCACTCCCCAGCGGCTTCTTCACGCGCCCACGAAAGAAACACCCGCAGGATTTCTTCCAACATCAACGGTCCCCCATGACCTTCAAAAACAGCATCTTTAACTCTGCGGCGAATCCAGGCTTGTTCATTTTCGATATTCTTGAGTTCTGGGAATATCTTTGAGGCAAGAGGCGTGCAGTTTAGATTAATGGTTACCTGCCAGCCGGGGCTATCCAGGGTGTCAATGGTCAGGCCATAGCCGTTCTCCCAATCACATTCGCATTGAGCACAATACCAGCGCTGCAATTCTTGCAAGACACTCATTGGGGGATACGAGCAGGTTTATCCAAACTTCTCACGCCTTCTTCTCGCTTCTCATGCCACGCGCATTCAGCACGCTCTTCACGAGGCGCAACAAATCGGCGGGCTCGTAGGGCTTTGGCAGCACGGCGGAGAAGCCATACGCGGCAGGCTTGGCCATGACTGGATCGTCGGAGTAGCCAGAGGAGACGATGGCGAGCACGTTCGGGTCGAGCTGGCGCAGGCGCTCCATGGTGCGGACACCCCCGAGACCGTTGGGGATAGTGAGGTCGAGCACGACCAAGTCGTAAATGCGGCCCTGGTCCATGGCCTCCTGATAGCGGCGGATGGTCTCGCTGCCTTCAGGCGTCTCTGTCACTTCGAATCCCTGGCTAGTCAGGTTGCGCGTGATCAGGCTGCGCACCAGCGGATCGTCTTCCAGAATCAAGATGCGTGGTGTGGCCGATGGCACCGGCTCCACGGCGCTGCGCGCCATGCCGAGTTCGTCGGCTGCCTCTTCGTCGGCGTCCACCGGCAGGTAGAAGCGCACCGTGGTGCCATAGCCATGATCGCTGCGCACGGAGAGAGAACCACCGTGGGCCTTCGCAATCGACTCGCACACGGTCAGGCCCAGACCTGTGGCATTCTGCGCTTTGCGCGTGCTGAAGTAAGGCTCAAAGACATGCGGCAAGTTATCCGGCGAGATACCTTCGCCGCTATCACGGACTTCGATGATCACGCCCTGCGGTAGCTCGCTGTGATCTGGCAGCGTGTCGCGGCCATAAAGCTCCTCGGGGTCCGGGGCGAGACAACAAATGATAAGCTCGCCACCCTGCGGCATCGCCTGCTCGGAGTTGCGAATGAGGTTGCCGATGAGGCGGCGAATCTGATTGGGATCGACTGCGATGGCGGGCAAGCCCTGCTGCACCTCGATGCGATACTGCACATTGGTAGCCCGCGAATGATGCTGGAAAAATTGCTCGATCAACTCTGCTGGCTTGATGTGGCGTTTGATCGGGGCTCCGCCGCGCGCGAAGGTCAGCAGTTGCTGCACCAGACTCTGGGCTTGCAGCGTGGCTTGCTTGGCCGTGGCCAGCTCAGGAATGCGGTCGGTATTGCCCCGCAGCCGCATCTCAGCCAGCGACAGATTGCCTAGCAAGACGGTGAGCAAGTTGTTAAAGTCATGAGCGAAACCGCGTGCCAGCAGGCCCAATGATTCCAAACGATCCATGCGGTTGCGCTTCTCCGCCTCTTCATGCCGCGCGGTGATGTCTTTCAGCAGCAGCAGCATGCCTTCGCCGAAGGGATAGGCACGCAGTTCAAGCCAGATGTTTTGAGCTTCGAGGTAAAAATCACGGCTCAGCGCTTCGCGATGCAGCAGCGCATGGGACAGCGCTTCATAATGCGCGTCTCGAATGATGCCCGGCATCAACTCCCAAAAATTGGTGCCCATGATCGCCAGTTTTTCACGTGCAAAGAGCTTGGCAGCCGCAGCATTCGCATACGAAATACGCCACAGGCCATCCATGGCGATGAGCGGATCGGAAATGGTTTCCACCACGTCGACCAGAGGCGCTGGGCTGTAGACGACTGGCTGCTTGGCATCACCAGTCTGCTGCTGGAGCGCGGCGGCGGCGGGATGCAGCATGGGCTCCGGCATCGGCTGGGCATGCACTGGCGCATAGCTCTGCGTCTCGATCACACCCAAAGGTGTGCTGACTAGACTTTCCGGCGGGGC
Source organism: Verrucomicrobiaceae bacterium (assembly GCA_964203095.1). Taxonomy (GTDB): domain Bacteria; phylum Verrucomicrobiota; class Verrucomicrobiia; order Verrucomicrobiales; family Verrucomicrobiaceae; genus JAEUHN01. The sequence goes on from CAXNNN010000012.1 coordinate 10,133, forward strand.
GGCTGGCATCAGCGAGCGGAACAAGACGATGAGTCCGGTAATGCTGTTTTGCTGATCGCGCAGCGCGGTGGTGCGATCCTGAATAGCGATGCGGTCCCCGCGCCGCGTGGTCAGCCAGACCGTGCGTTGGGGCATCGCGCCTGTCTCATCCAGCACCGTGACCTCGGCGGGCTCACCACTGGTTTCGTAAATGCGGAAGACCTCATGGAGAGAACGACCGACCACGTCATCCTCACCCCAACCACTGATGCGAGCGGCAGCTGGGTTCACGAAAATGATGATGCCTGCTAGATCGGTGGCGATGACCGCATCCGCCAGACTTTGCAGTGCTTCGAAGTAGCTCTGCTCGCGTCGACTGCGATCGATGTTTCCGCGATGGCGCGCCGAAGCGACCTCCACTGTGGTGCGCAGTTCGTCTTCGCTGAAGGGCTTCAAGAGGTAGCCATGCGGCTGAGTTTCTCGGGCGCGTGCCACAGTTTGCAGATCGGCACAGGGGGTGACATAGACCACGCCCACAGGGCTGCCTTGCTTCAGCGCTCTGGCCGTTTCGATACCGTCCAACTCTCCCGCCAAATGGATGTCCATCAGCACCAGGTCGGGCTGCAGGTCCGCCACTATGCGAAGTGCTTCCTCGCCTGAGCTGCAGCCCCCGACCACGTCGTAGCCCAGCTTTGACAAGCTCGCAGCCGTGTCGCAGCCGACCACGGCCGCATTTTCTACAATGAGAATTCGGGTGCGATCGAGGGGTGTCATCAAGGGTTATGGAGACTTTTCTAATTATCAACACATCCCATAGGAAAACGCAAATCGAAAAGCATACCCACTGATTTTGTATTTACTATAGAGATGCGGCCTTGCATTTGATTGGCGAAGACTCCGCTGATCTTCAATCCCAAGCCCTGACTGGCCGCCGCATCAAACTTCTCAGGCAACCCGGGACCCGAGTCCTCAACGGTCAGGTGCATGAACTGATCGTCCGCGGCAAACAGGCGCACCTGCACCTCCCCTGCTCCGCCCCCATGCTGCAGCGCATTGGACAGAGCTTCGTTGAGAATCAGCGCCACAGGCATAAACCATTCCTCACGCAGGCGGTGCTCGCCGACATCAACCGAGATGCTGACGGTTCGCTCAGACAGCTCATAGCATTCGCGTAAGCGCGCACTGAGTTCCTGGATGAAATCACGCAGGCCGGGCTGCTGACCAAGTGCTAGCTGATAGAGGTGCTGGTGCAGCGCAGCGATGGCGCGCACGCGGTTTTGGCTTGTGCGGAGTGCGTCGCGGGCTCCTTCATTTTCCAGTGAGTTGCTCTGCAAATTCAGCAGGCTGATCAGCAGTTGCAGGTGATTCTTGATCCGATGATGCGTCTCCGTGAGCAGCAGTCGCTCGCGCTCCAGATCGGCGACAGGCCACGGGGAGCTGCCTGTTGGACCGATGATAAAGGTCGCCACGCCGGCAGCAGTGGCGAGGGGCGCAGGGGCACCCCTGGATGGAAGACTCAGTTCGATCTCATAATTCAGGCCATTGTTCCGCCGCACGAGGAAGGCATCACAGCCTTTGCGGCCATCCTTACCAAACCAAGCCCACTCCACCTTGCCGCTCATGGGCAGAGCATTGTAGAAACCGGTAGCGTCCGAAGGTTTGAACAACTGGTGCACGCTGCGCTGCTTGGCTTCGTCCGCTGACCAGCCAAAATGCAGTGTCCCCGCCGGGCTCCATTCAACGATTCGACCCTGGGCGTTGGTCTTGAGCAAGGCTTGCTCGGCTCGCGTGGCGGCGGGCGACTGCGTGACCATTGGAGCCGCCGGCTCGGAGGGCGTGGCGACGGGCGGGATCAGCGGCTCGAAAAAGTGGGCCACGGCGTGCGGCACGCTGTCGGCGTCATGAATGATGGCCAGCTTCAGCAGGGCGGACTCGTTGGCCACCGTGGTGACGGGGAACAATTTCCCCGTGGGATTGCCCCGTGGCCCAGCGGCAAACCATTCCTTGGCCTCGGTGCGACGCGCAAGGCCGCTCTCAGGCGAAAGCCAGTCGTCGATTCCGGTGCGGCGCAGTTCCGATTTCGGATGCCCAAGCAGGGTCTCGGCAGCCGCATTGACATCAAAGATGGCACCCGATGGATCGGTCATCACCACCGGTAGGGGCGACTCGTGCAGCAGCGTGCGCAGTTTGGCCTCCGCCCCGCGCAGCATTTCTTCCAGGCGGCAGGTGTCGGTGACGTCGTGAATGGTCACCAGCAGGCCCCCGTTGTTCGGCAGTGGAGCGGGGCGGAATTCAAAGTGCTTCAGCAGGCCATCCGCCGTGCTGAGAGACACCACCTTGGTCAACTGCCGACGCCACACACTCTCCAGCCACAAACGGGACACCTCCTCGCGATGCGAGTCATTCACACAGGCTTGAATCAGCCAATCCTCCACACTCTCGCCCGCCGACAGTTCGTGCCCGAAGAGATCGCGCACATGCATGTTGTGGAAGATGGGCCGACCGCGTTCATCCAGCACCAGCAGGCCACAAGGCATGCAGTCCAGCACCTCGCGCTGGCGTAGTTCTCGGCGCTTGAAGGCCTGTTCCACACCCTGCAGCAGCTTGGTCTCCTGCATCAAAGAATTGATCTCGTCCTCCAGATGGCGCTTCTCCATCAGCCACACGCTATCCGGTTTCGTCGCGGCCGCTGGTGCGGGCACGGGTTTTGCAAACTTCGGTGCCATGGGCGCAGGAGGATACCCCTGCTGCTCTTCTTCCTGGATCACACCCACGAGCAAAGCTGCTGTATGACCGCCGGGGAGCGGATGCCGTGTGGCACCCCAGGTGATGATTTGCGGGGGCTCAGAACCGGTCTGTGCAATGCGGATCGTCGGTGTCGCGGGTTCGAGTGAATTCACCACTTGCGTCACTGCTGTCAAGATATGCAGGCGCAGCGCCATGTCGTGCCCCTCGCTGCCGAATACGTCCCAGAAATGGCTCGCGCCTTCCTGGATGCCATGGGCCAATGACAGCTCCATCGCCGATTTATTGGTCTCCAAAATAACGCCGTCTGCATCCAACAGTACCATCGGCAGGTGGCAGTCAATCAATGTTGGGCTCGCAACGACGGCGGCAGGTGCTGGAGGAACCACAGGCGTCTCCCCGTCCGCTGGCTCTGGGGCCTCGGCCAGCCCCTCGCCCATGCGGCTGAAAGACTCGCAGGTCACCATCAGGCCACCCACTGCGGCGTCGCGCTTGCGCCGCCACGGGCGCACTTCCCAGCGGAAGATCATCGCCTTGCCATTCGGCCCTGGCGTCACGTCATGCTCACTGCGAACGATGTGGCCCTGGAATCCACGATCGTAGACACTGCGCCACCCAGGATGCAGATTGGGAAATACCTCAAACTGACTGCGTCCCACTAGCGGTAACGCGTCTTGCAAGCCAAACTCAGAGATCCATTGCCGGTTTGCCAACACGTAGCGCATTTCACGATCAAACATCGCCATGGCCACCGGGGCATTTTCCACCAGAGCAGCGAGCATCTCTTCCAAGTCCTCGGGATCATTGCCCGAGCGCTCATCTCCCATCTCGTTGACCACCATGGACAGTATCGGCTTCAGCACCGCCGGCGCTGGAGCGGGGCGAGGCTGAATGACACTTTTCAGGACGGAGTTTTGGGGCATCGGGAGAAAGGCGTAACAAGGGAAAATTTCTGAATATAAAATTCGAGATGCGACGCAACAAGGCGAATCATTTGTGAACCGACCATTGTCGAGCGAGTTGTTTACCTATAACCACTGAATGCGATCATGAAAGGAATTGATGAAGAGGCATGATTGTAACAAGGGGACACTGAAGGATCGCAGCCCGCTGACGCACATGGACGGCTCCAACACCGCGCCTCATTCCCGATGGTAAGGTTCTCCGCGCAGGATGGAGCCTGCGCGGTAGATCTGTTCCAGAAGCACAACTAGGGCCAGTTCATGTTGCAAGGTGAAGGGCGACAATGACCAGCTCTCCTGGGCCGCCGCACGCACCGCTGCCGCGTGGCCATTCGCCCCACCAATCAAGACACTCACGTGCTTGCAGCCGCTAAGCTCCCGCTGGCGGACCCACGCAGCCAGCTCCGTGCTGCGCTGCAATTTCCCACGCTCATCCAGCAACACGCGCAGCGAGCCATCGCTTGCCTCCAGCACTCGCTTGGCCACCTGTTCATCAGATCCGTCGCGCACGAACACGCACTCCACCCGCTGCGTGCGCTGCAGCCGCGCCAAATAATCGGCCGCCCCATCCTTGGCCCAGGAGAGTGCAGGTTTGCCGACAGCGATAAGGGACCATTTCATAAGTTACATGGAAGGAGTCACTGACCCATCCCCGCGCCCCAAAGGTAGCGTGCCGTGGAAAGTGGACCAGTTCCAAAACAGCGCATAGGTGCATGTAACCAGCACGCAAGCTGCACTCACTGTTGGGCTGAACACTGCTACGACTGACGTTGTTCTTGCATTCTCTAAAAAAAAAATTAAACTGGACGTCTAAATTCAAAATTGCTTCTCTCGTCCTATGCTCCCCCTCACCCACAAACCATTATCGCTGGGCGCGCTCGCCATTGTTGGCCTGTCGTCGTGCAGCCTCCCATCGCAACAGGCTTGGCGTGCAATCCGCCAGGAAGGCTTGATCAGTTATTACAACAAGGCCGAAGGAGGCACTGAGGCTGGAAAGCCTGCCGCGACCACCAAGCCTCAGCAGGCAGCCGCCAGCACCATCACCAGTGTGCCCACCACAAAGACAGTGGCGAGCGGTGCGAGCGGTGCAGTGCCCACGGGTCCCCTTCCCACCGCGCAGGTAGTGCCTGGACTCGACGGTTATGTGCGCACCCCTTTCACCACCCCAGCTCGTCTGGTCGACGTTCGCGGCATGAGCGCAGGTTCCAAGGTCATCTGCCCCTACACCCGCCGTCCCTTCCTGGTGCCAAGCATGTCCGGCGAGCGCCAAGTCGTGAGCACCACACCGCCTGCCATGAACAAGCCAGCGCCGGCACCAACGTCAACCCCCGCCCCAAGCGTGGTCACCACCCTGACGCAGGTGCCCACGCAGGTCGCCGCAAATACCACGCTAGCTCCGACGCCACCGCCAACTCCGCAGACAAAGCCCAACCTACCCCTGCAGCAGACGCCACCTGAGGCCCCCAAGCCTGCCGAGCCGCCTCAGGGCATCGCTATTCCTGGCCGCCCAGGCTTCGTGAACAGCCCCTTTGCTGCCAAGCATCAGTTGGTGGACGTGACAGGCCTGCCAACCGGCATGGAGGTGAAGTGCCCCTACACCGGCAAGCTCTTCCGCGTGCCGCCGCAGGCTAGCACCGCTCCCGGCAACTGATCTTTCCTCAGTCTGTTTTTGAAATCCCGCCGTGGTTCACTGCCCGGCGGGGTTTTTCTTTTGCAGCGCGAGCCATCCTGTGAACACTGCGTCTGACATGTCCGAACTCGCCTGGTATTGTATCCATACGAAACCCAAATGTGAACACCTTGCCGCCGCAGTGCTCGGCACCTTGCCCGGCGTGGAGCCCTACTGCCCCCGCATCCGCTTCCAGCGCAATACCACGCGTGGCAAAGTCTGGTTCATCGAGGCCCTCTTCCCTAGCTACCTTTTCGCCCGCTTCTCGCTTGGCGAAAACTACCGGGCCGTGAAGCATGCGCAGAACGTCCTTCGCATCCTAGAATTCGGCGGCCATTGCATCAGCATTGCCGATCGTCACATCCAGGATCTGCAAACCGAGATGGACGGAAAAGAGATCCGCGAGGTCAAACCCACCCTCAAAGTGGGCGACGCCGTGGAACTCACCGAAGGCCCCATGCGCGGCTTCAAAGGCATCATCGAACGCTTTGCTGCGGGTGAAGACCGCGTGCGCATCCTGCTCGAGTTCCTGGGCCGACAAAGCTTCGTTGAGGTCGACACGTCCGTGTTGCTCCAGGACAAGCAGCCGCGCACGGCACTGGCAAAGAAGTGAATCCCACTAAGGCTGCACGCGCTCCAGCTTGATCAGCGGAGCGGCTTTGGAAGCAAACTGGGCCACATAGAGGTTGCCCTGGGCATCGACGGCGAGTCCATGGGGATGGATGAAGGCCGTGCCAACGGCCCTCATCGTTTGCAAAGCGCCGCTAGCGTCATCAACCGGGGCACTCCCTCCGATGTTGGAGACGACACGGTTGTGCTCATCCAGAACGGAGACAAAGCCTGGGGCATTCTTGTCCGTGGGCCACTGGTCGCCGAGGTGCGGGATGAAGACAAAGCGCTGCCAGATCACTGCATCGCGGGGATTCCCACCGGGCATGGCGAACTTGCTGATGAACTGGCCGTCCAAGGTAAAGCGTTTCACCTCCTGCCTGTCGCTCATGCACACCAGGATGACCGGCTGCGCAGGTTCTCGCCGGTCCACCACGCCACCGTGAGGACCGTAGTGCGCGAGTTGGTTTTCGGCCGCACCGAGATTGCCACCCCAGCTCTTCAACAGCGCGCCTCGCGCATCGTAATGGTGCACGTAGTCCTTGCCATAGCCGTCGAAGACATAGAACTCCCCGCGATCACCCAGCAGCACCTTCGAAGGTTTGTATTCCTCTGCCTTCGCATACAGGTCTGGACGCTCTGGGCAGGGTAAATGCAGCAGTTCATGGCCTTGCAGCGTCAGCTTGCGCACCTCATGCAAGGACGTGCTGGTGATGAACACCGCCTCACGCCCGGACTCGTTCACCAGTGTCAAACCATGCGCCCCGGGCATCCTCGCCGTCCAGGTTGCCAGCAGTTCCCCCGCAGGGCTGAGGATGACGACGTTGTTCTTGGGATCGTCGGTCAGAAACAAAATGCGCCCTGCGGCATCAATGGCCAGCCCATGACCATTGGCGATGCTGACCTTGGCCAGCGCTTCCTGGCCCCAGCCCGGCACCACTCGATAGCGGAACTCTCCCTGCCCCAGCACGTCCTCCGCGTGACCTCCGCCGACCATCATCCCCAGACAAGCCAGCAGCAGAATAGCGATTTTCATACCGACAAAGAAGATGCGTTCACGCCACACTCGCCGCCAGATCCGCCATCGACTGCTTCATGTCTGGCGGACCGAAAGACGACGTGCCGCAGACGAACAGGTTGGCCCCGTGCTGCTTCGCAATCGGTGCGGTGTTCGTGTAGATGCCGCCATCGACTTCCAGATGGTAGCCCAGGCCATGCGCGTCGCGATAATCGCGCGCCTCCGCCAGCTTCGGCATTGTCTCCTTTTCCATGAACGGCTGCCCGCCGAAGCCCGGCACCACGGTCATCACCAGCAGCAGATCAATGTCATTCACAAACGGCAGCGCCGCGCTGAACGGCGTGCTCGGATGCAGCGCGATCCCCGCGTGCAACCCCGCTGCGCGGATGCGCTTCAAGGTCTCGATCACCGACGAATCATAGTTCGCCTCCACATGGATCGTGATGTTGTTCGCCCCCGCCTTGATGAAGCGCTCCAAGTAATGATCCGCACGATGAATCATGAGGTGCACGTCCAGATACATGTCCGTCACCTTGCGCACCGTCTGCACCATCTGCGGGCCGAAGCTGATGTTGTCGACAAAGGCCCCATCCATCACATCCAGGTGCAACCACTGCGCCCCCGCCGACTGCGCCCGCCGCACCTCGTCACCGACACAACTCCAGTCAGAGGCGAGCAGGGAAGGGAGAATCAAATTCGTGCGGTGGTCCATGCCTCTGTTTCGCGGGGCGGGTCGCAAGTTTCAAGTTCTAGTTGATCCCAAAGCCGCGACTACTCCCCATCTGCCTGCGCAATCTCGTCGAATGCAAAACTCGCCACCGTCTGCACCCAGGCAGGACTCACGGCCAGCTTGAACTCCATCGCGCTGCACCACTTCCACTGCGAAGCCAGTGCCACTAACCCATGATGCACCGCATTCTGATGCACGTAGTTCAGTCGCGCCAGATAGCCGCGTTGCAGAGTCAGGTGCGTGTCGCGGTAGTTATGCCACAGCCGCGTGCGGCCCGGTGTCCCGTCACGGCGATTGCATTCCTTGGTCGTCACGCTGTGCAGATGTTGCAAAAAGGTGCGCAGCGATACCGCCGCCCCACGCTCCTGCGGCGGACTGTGCGCGACCAGATGGTAGTGATTTGACAAGATGGACCAGGCCTCGAGCGTCCAGCCATAGTGCTTTGCCAGTGCGAACAATTGCGCCTGAAACCAGTCGCGCATCTCGGTCGTGTCCAGCAAATGCCGCTGCCTCACTGCCCTTGCTGTCACGAAATACACCCCCGCCTCGCCAAGCCGATGCGGCGGCGCATGTGGCCAGTCCCGCGTGCCCCGCAGAGAAACTGCTTCATCAGGCAAAGACATGTCGTCCGGCATGCGAGGATGAAAACGGTCTCGAAGTGAGATGGCAAGAAAATCGTGAAGCCGAAGGATCAGCCCAACACCGCCGTGGACTGCGTGCAGCCTGCTGCCGCTGTCGGTGACGGCAGCCCTGCTGCCGGGAGAAAAAGACCGTCCTCGCCCAGGACACCGCCTTTCAAAAAACCATTCATCGAAACAGCAAGAGCACTTAGCCATCGCAAAGTCCTTCCCGGCAGCAGGGCTGCCCAACCCCACAGCGGCAGCAGGCTGCCGCAGTCCACGGGCTGCACCTGCCTTTGGCAAAGCGTGGGATTGTCGTTGTCGGGGAAGGCGGTCGGTGGAATGCATCCCGCGTGGACATCCCCATCATCGACACCAGCACCGACGATCACTACATGCGCGAAGCCCTGCGCATGGCGCGCAAGGCCACGTCGCAGGACGAGGTGCCCATCGGAGCCGTCATCGTGCATCAGGACAAAATCATCGCCCGCGCCTGGAACCAGGTCGAGACGCTGAAGGACGCCACCGCCCATGCCGAAATGCTGGCCCTCACCCAGGCCGAGGCCGCCATGGAAGACTGGCGGCTCACGGATTGCGATCTCTACGTGACCAAGGAGCCCTGCCCCATGTGCGCCGGGGCCATCGTTCACTGCCGCATTCGCCGCATCATCTACGGCTGCCCCGATCCGAAAGGCGGAGCCACGGGCGGCTTCTGGAACCTCGTGCAGGCCCCCAACTTGAACCACCGCTGCGAGATCACCGGCGGCGTGCTCAATGACGAAAGCGTCGGCCTCTTGAAGAGCTTCTTCGCCGAAGCCCGCGCCCGCCGCGCCAGCGGCGAAGTCCACGCCAAGGGCCTCGCAGGCGAAACGCGGCCCGTGCGATCGCATGAGGCGGGGTGACGGGTTGCAATGCCTTGCGACAAAGCACAACCTTGTCTAGACTCGGATCATGGTAACCATCCCTGCCAAACGTAACGCCAGCGTCGCGATCTGGGAGCGCGTAATTCAACCAGCCCGCAAAGCCCTTGATGTTCGGGCGGCCAAGGCCCTGCTGGAGTTCAAGCTGGGCAAACGCGATCTGGATCGTGCCGATGCTCTTGCCTCCAAGGCCGCTTCAGGCACACTGACACCGGATGAGTCCAGGGAGTTGGAGGACTACCGCACCATCAGCACGGCACTGGAGTTCATGAAGTCCAAAGCCCGCCGTTCCCTCACGGCGTAGTTTCCCGACACGACGATGACTCCGCGAATCCGCAGCTTCGTGCGTCGGCGCGCGGAACTTCGATGTGAATATTGCCACCTTCCCGAGGCAGTCGCCGAACTGCGGTTTCAAGTCGATCATGTGGTGGCGGAAAAACATGGCGGCCCGACCCACGAGTCAAATTAGGCGTGGGCTTGTTTCCGCTGCAACACCCACAAGGGTCCGAACCTAGCTGGCGTGGATGAAAAAACGGGAGCCATGACACGCCTGTTCAATCCCCGATCCGACGTGTGGGAGGAACACTTTCGCTGGGCAGGGGCGAAGCTGACAGGCCGCACCGCAATCGGGCGCACCAGCATTCAGGTGCTCTGCATCAACCGCCCGGATACGCTCCTGCTGCGCAAATCCTTGATGAGCGAAGGTGTCGCGTTTTGACCTCGAACGGTTCGAGTTGATCACTCGCTCTAGCGATTGTCACTGATAGTCCGTGGTCGAATCGACTGCACTTCGGCATTATCACTAAACCCGGATCATGCAATAGAACAGTAGCAACGAAGCGAATAGCCCTTCAAGGCAGGGGTTGACGCGTGTGGAAGAGTCACCGGTATGGTGAACCTACCGATTGAATACTCTGACAAGCCGGTGACCCCC